>JAFVAA010000123.1 GCA_017476305.1 Lachnospiraceae bacterium | reverse complement strand
TCCTTCAGCGTCCTCGTGACTGGCTTTAATCCGGTTCCGTTGAGTGGTGAATACACGATTGCCACGTCCTTTGGAACCTCTTCATCTGCACGAAGCAGAGACTGCTTCTTTACTTCCTCTACAAAGGACGTATAGATTTCCTCAGAGATATATTGAATCTTCCCCTGCTTTAGAAACGCATCGAAATCCCCATGCCTTACATCCTGAAAAAGATCCAGCCTTTCAATCTCGCCTAATATATCTGCTGCAGCCTCCGTCGTAATCTGGCAGCCATCTGCCCCATAGACCTTATATCCATTATACTTCGCCGGATTATGGGAAGCCGTTACCATGATCCCTGCGGAGCAGTTCAGTTCTCTGACCGCATAGGAGAGGCATGGTGTCGGCATAAGCTCTTTATAAATATACACCTCAATCCCGTTTTCTGCAAACACACCGGATGCCGTCTTTGCAAACAGATCCGCTTTTATTCTCGAATCAAAGCTGACCGCAATTCTTCTCTCGCCTTCTTTAAAGCTACGGATGACATAGTTCGCAAGTCCCTGTGATGCTTTCGCCACCGTATAGACATTCATCCGGTTCGTACCGACACCGATCACCCCGCGGAGTCCGCCCGTACCAAACTCCAGATTACGGTAAAAGGCATCCTCGATTTTTGCCTCATCCTCCTCTATCTCCAGAAGCTCTTTCTTTAAATCCTCATCTAAAACCGCTTTCTCCACCCATTCCTCATACTGCTTTTTGATTTCCTCTGTCATTATCTTTCCCTCCTTCTTAATTTTTTTATATACGAATTAACGCTTAGATTTTTTTCACCAATGTACGAACTTCGTTCGCATTCACAGATCCTGCTTTACAGCATTCTTTTCCAATGTTCTCAGAACCATATTCACCGCCAGTTTTTTATCCTTTACCGCCTCCGAAATCCCGACCACGGCTTCTTTTTCATACCAGCCTGTTTCTTGCATAAACGGGGCATCTGCACGGACACGGAGCCCTGCCGCGATTTTCTTTCCGGTTTCTGCCACCGTCACATAAAGGATATCCGCTTCGTATGTTTCCAAAATCTCATCCGGAAGCATATCTCTCAAATCTGCCAGAAAACCACTCTGTCCCATCGCTTCAAAAAAAGTCCCGTCTGCAAAAAATACATCCACAGATCTGGTTTCGAAGAGCGTATAGATTGTCTGCATATTCGTTCTAGTCGCAGAATCATTCAGATTTTCACTGACATGCAGACCGGCATTGACTAAAAAAGTCACCTTGTTTGGATTATACCCGTTTTCCTTCAGAAAATCATCAAAAAACTCTGCATTCACCGCCTTCGGATTTTCCGTATCCCCATTCACGGCTAAGACTCCGGAAACCACTTCTTTCTTCGTCAGGAAATGAACCAGCAGAAAGATACCAAGAATCGTCACGCTAAGAACCCCAAGCGTCCTCCATCCATAATACGTAAGATAGTGCTCCACCTTTTCTTCACGGCTCATCCCGCTCATCTGCTCCCGTATCTTCCGAAACATCCGCTCACCTCTTCCTGTACACATCAACCGCCCCCATGCCCTCGTTGCCGTAGTAACGGCGTTCACACCATTCCTCTCCTTATACACTTCAACCGCCAGTTGTGGATGCAATCGCCTCCATCTCCCCCTGCAGCCTGACCTCTCCATATCCATTTAGCAGGATAAAATGATCGCCCTTTTTCACCGCTTTTCCGTCAAGCGTTCCACTCCCCTCCGTAACGGTCATATTCAAAAACGGAAACTCCTGCGAAAATTCGCATGTTCCATCCACCGAAAGCTTAAACACCTGATAGTACGTACAGCCATAGAGCTTTTGAAGTTTGTTTTTCTCCGTTTCTCCGGTTTCCTTTACGCACTCCGATACAGGAGCCGCAGGGGCCTTTATCACATCTATACTCTGCTTTACATGCAGTTCTCTCGGTTTCCCGTTCGAAAGACGGTCATAATCATATACCCGGTAGGTAATATCACTATTCTGCTGTGTCTCTAAAATCAAAAGACCTCCCTTGATCGCATGAACCGTTCCCGGATCGATCTGGATAAAATCTCCCTTATGTACCGGTATTTCTCTGATAAAATCATTCCACCTTCTTTCTTCGATCATGCGCGTAAGCTCTTCCTTGTCCCTTGCATGATGGCCAATCACCAAAGTCGCATCCTCCGGACAATCCAAAACATACCAGCACTCCGTCTTTCCATAGGAACCATTTTCATGCTCCCTCGCATACACATCATCCGGATGCACCTGAATACTTAAATCATCCTTTGCATCGATGATTTTCACGAGCAGCGGGAATCTGTCATAGCGATTTCCCAGATTTCCAAACAGCTCCGGATGCTTTTCCCACATCTCAGACAAATGCTGTCCTTTATACTGTCCTTCTCTGACCGTATCATCCCCATTTGGATGTGCAGAAATCCCCCAGCACTCTCCAATATCATCTCCCTCTGCCGGATAGCCAAAATCCTCACGAAGCCTGGTGCCGCCCCAGATATTATGCGTACATACCGGCTCCAGAAACAAAACCTTATCTTCCATATCCACCTCCGCCTTTCATACTCTTTTCTATTCTGCATGATGACTCTGAACCACCCCAAATCTCCGTGTTCTGTCGGTTTTTTCAGAATCATTTTCAGGATTTTCTACATAATGAACTGATCCATCAGCTCCCTCATCTGCTGTACCTCTGCACTTAATCTGGCCGCTTCTTCAGCCAACCTCTCCACCTCGGAGAGCTGACCGGTTACGGTTTCCTTTACCCGTTCCGTAGTTTCGGACGTCTCCTCTGAAACCTCCGTAATCCTCCGGATGGATTGCAGTACAACCTCCTTATCCCCCATCATATCAGACATATTTTCCGTAACCTCGCCAATGCTGTCCACCATCTGCTCTACCTGATTTGCAATTTCTGCAAAGGAGGCTACCGTCTGCTCTATGGAATCCGTCTGCTCATTCAGATACCGCTCTGCCTGACCGGCACAGGCAACCGTTTCCTCCGTCGTGGCTCTGATCTTTTCTACAATTAACTGAATCCGGTTTCCAGCCTGCGCCGACTGCTCTGCCAGAGTTCTTATCTCGCCGGCAACTACAGCAAATCCCTTACCTGCCTGTCCGGATCTTGCCGCCTCGATGGAAGCATTTAAGGACAAAAGCTCTGTCTGCTCCGAAATCTCCTGGATCGTACCGATAATGCTCTCAATATCCCTGGAGTTCTCCGCTACAGCAGTAATATGCTTCGTTAACTGTCCCGTAACGGCTACCGTTTCCTCCGTTCTGGTACTTAGCTGCTTCGCCAGAGCTCTTCCGTTTTCCACAACCTCCATCGTCTTTTCCGAACCCGTCTCAATCTCTCTGGTATAGTGGTACGCATCATTCAAACGATCCGAAAGTGCCGACATCTTTTCCATCCCGTCTTCTACATCCTCTGACTGTTCCGAAACACCTCTCGTCACCTCCTCCATTGCCTGGTTGATCGTCTTCATAGACTCCAGCATATGTTCAGAAGCAGAAGAAACATCCGCCGAAGACGTATCCACCTCTCCCGAAAAATCCCTGATCTTTGCAAATACCTCACGAAGCCTTTTTAACATCGACGACATTCCCATAGACAGGATCAAAAATTCATCCTTCCTTTTCGAAGCAAACTCTGTCGTAAAATCTCCATCCGAAACCTTCTGTAAAGAACCGGACAAGGTCGTAACCTCTTTTCCGATATTCTTCGCGATCAGGCTCCCGATGAGAAGCGCAATGATACTGGCAAGCACGACCATGATAATTGTCGTAAGCCCAATCGAATCTGCCGAACTGACAATCACCGACCTCGGTGTCAGTACGCAAAGCATAAGACCTGTACCCGATACCGGCACATAGCTGTACAGATACCTTTTCCCCTGGTAGGAAACGTAAGTATTTCCGGCCTTTTCCCGTCCTTCTGCCTTTGTAAAATAGTCCTTTCCGTAAAAAACGCCTTCCTTCGCTTCCGTCTTTCCATTGCTATATAAAATTTCCCTGCCATCCGGCGAAACCACAGCCGCTATAGAGCCCTCCGTAGAAGCCACCTTCTCTAACATTTCCTGAATTGTATCCATCTTAATGGTGATAAACAGATATCCGTTCCCCTTTACTAGAGCTCGCGTATACGCAATCGCATAGGTATCCGAGGTGATAATCCCTTTTTCATCTAAGAACATATGATATCCTGTCCATATTCCCTTCCCCTTCTGAATCGCTTTCGCTTCTTCAGTTGAAGCAAATTCATTATACGCATTTTTTTCCAAATTCACACGTCCAGAAGTGAGATTTCCGCCTTTTTCCGCTATCACGGCATAGCTGTTGATATAATCCGTCGTTCCCCTCGTCTGCTGTAAAAGCTTCTTTACCACCCTGGCGTATTCCAATGCCTTAGAATCTGTCTGTGACGCATATTTCCTGTAATACGCAGAAAAGGTATCATTCGATACCAATTCCGTCGCACGATTTTCCACTGTATCGCATAAAAGCTGCAAATAGGAGCCTAAGGACTCCAAATTTCCCCCTGTCGATTTCTCATACTGTACCTTTATATCATTGGATGCTGTATAATAAGACAAAACTCCCAGTAGAACAATCAGACATACTGGGATTAAAAAGGCTGCAATGAGTCGATATGCTATTTTCCCCGTTTTTTTCATAGTCAAATACCTCCATTCCTTAAAATTTAAGGAGAGGCGGGAACATCTAAAGGAAAGCACCTGCTACTCTGCCCTCCCGAAAAGACATCCCCGCCATGCCATAAAGGCATACGATTAAATGAGAAAAAGTATTGCCGAAGCACCAAAAAG
>JAFVAA010000122.1 GCA_017476305.1 Lachnospiraceae bacterium | reverse complement strand
GTTAGCCGTGAGCCGGATGGGAGCTTCAATGAAGACTACTGTAAGTGGTGTTATGCAGAGGGAAAGTTCGTTTACGAATCAAAAGATTCCCTTTTGGATTTTCTTGTCAGCCATATGCCCAATCCTGATGGTTTGTCAGAGGATGAGAGAAGGGACTATTTTGACAGGCAGCTTTCGGAATTAAAACATTGGAAATAGCAGAAATCGTTGAATAGCAGTATTTACTCGTGTTTCAAGGTAGATATTGCTATTTTTTCAATTTTTAAGATTGTTGTTGACTCTCCCCCTGGGGCAGGGAGTAGTATATCTTTAGATTCGGATCTATTATTTGGAAGGAGGTAACAGCAGATGCTGCAGATTGGAGAATTATCAAAGATATGTCAGGTAAGCGTAAAGACGCTTCATCATTATGACAAAATCGGACTTCTGGTTCCGGCAGAGGTAGACAGGTATACGGGATACAGGTATTATCTGCCGGAGCAGATTGACACTATGAATTATATCGGACGTTTGAAGCGTTATGGATTTTCTCTGGAGGAAATCGGGCATCTGCTTACTGTTTCAGATAATAAAAAGCTTGCAGGCAGATTAAGGGAACAGAAACAGAGGCTCATGCAGGAACAAAAGGAAAGAGAGATTATCCTTAATGAGCTTCAGACACATATTTCAGTATTTGAAAGGACAGGTGATATTATGACATACCAGAAAAGTTATACGATTGAACTAAAGAACTCCCCTTTGATGAATGTGCTTACAAACCGGGCAATGATGGGTGTGGATGAATTTGGCAAATATTATGGGACGCTTTTTGAGCGTGTACCAAAGGAGAGAGTGACACCTACGGGATTAAATGGTGCCAGATACTATGATAAGGAGTTCAACCATGAATCTTCTGATGTGGAGGTCTTTATAGGGATTAAGGAAAAAGACAAGGCAGATGTGGTGATGGAGCCATGCGAATGTGTCATGACGGTTCATCACGGAGGATATTCTACTTTATCAGAAGCGTATGGGGCAATCGTGTCATGGATTATTGAGAATGGATATGAGATTGCCGGTGCTCCATTTGATCTTTACATCAAGACACAGTTTGATTCGCTTTCGCCAGAGGATTGGGAAACAGAAGTATATTTTCCTATCCGGAAAAAATAGTGAAAAGGATAAATTTATGGGAATCTTGACTAACGGTAAAATAGATGGTCGGGATTCCGCAAAAATCATTTAGGCAGGTTATTTCCGTTTTGTTTCATCAAGCCACGCTTGAAATTCCTCAAAGCTAATCTCTCCATTTTCGCAAAGGGTACGTTTTTCCCTTGCGATCTGTCCCCACTCGGCAAACTCCGCCCGTGAGATATATCTGGTGCGTTTTCTGGAATCCATGCGGCGGTATGCCTGTGTATATGCCCGGTGGATGCGGTCATCTTTATGGCGGCTCTCAAAGGTCAGGGTTGCCCCAATCTCCCGGCAGGGCTTTCCGTACTTTGGATTGAACCGGCTGCAGTATTCCCGGTCAGAACGCCCGGCAGGGATAAAGAAATTTCCGCAGGTACGGCATTTCTTAT
>JAFVAA010000003.1 GCA_017476305.1 Lachnospiraceae bacterium | reverse complement strand
GCTTCTGTCTTACACCGTTTTTATTCTATGATCCTCCGGTCTGTCAGGATCATATCCACCTTTTTATCATAGCTTTTTGCTTCTAAGCGTTCCAATACCTGAAAATCATAAGCTATCCCAATTTTTATCACACGTTCACACCCGTGCTTTTCCAGATACCGGTCATAATACCCCCCACCATATCCGATCCGATTCTTCCCTTCATCAAAGGCAAGCCCCGGTATCAGCATAATCCCCTCCGTAATCACAGCCCTTTCCTGCGTCACAGGCTCTAAAATCCCCATACAGCCTTTTTTCAGATCAGTTAGTGACCGTATAAAATAAAAATCCATTTCTTTCCCATGAACCCTCGGAACAGCCACCCTCTTCCGTCCGTCTGCCAGTAACCCTTCAAGCACGGCAATCGTATCCACCTCTGTCCCATACGAAACAAACGGAAAGAAATAAGATGCATCTCTAAAAACCACCAACTCGGACAACTTACTATGAATCAATGCATCCTTTTCCTTCCGTTCATTTTCTGCCATATTCCTTCTAAAAAAGCGCATGCTTTTTCTGACAGCCTCTTTTGTCATCTTTTTCCTTCTCCGGTCTTTCGCTTTTTCTTTAAATCCACCACAGAACCATCCGGATTCACTACCGTCACATGATCGAGCTGTGATGCGATATTACGGCGGATGGAAAGAATATACTCTTTCCTGAGCATATCCTGCTCTGCCTTTTCTGCCACACTCAGACCTTCCTCCTTTGACTTATGATACAGTTCATTTATCCTCTCAATCTGCTTTTCATCCATGCCTTTTCATACACTCCCTAAAGTAACTGTTTTCTGCGCTCATCCTTATGCAGCAGACAATCCTTGATGATACTGCTGCAATCCACAAAACAATCCACCAATGCCGGATCAAACTGTGTCCCCCTGCCTTCTACGATAATCCCCATAGACTTTTCATGGCTAAACGGTTTTTTATATGGACGTTCCGAAGTAAGCGCATCATATACATCCACCACGCTCATAATCCTTGCCTCTAAAGGAATCTGCTCTCCTTTCAGTCCGGAAGGATATCCTGTGCCATCCCATCGCTCATGGTGATAACGGGCCATATGCTCTGCTATCTTTAAAAATTCATTTTCCGGAAAGATCTTACGGATCTTATGAAAGGTTTCCCCGCCAAGCTCCGCATGCGTCTGCATATACCGCATTTCACCAGCCTCCAACGAACTCTGTTTCCGAAGTACCACATCATCAATTCCGATTTTTCCGATATCATGTAACGGTGCGGAACGCACAGATAATGTAATAAACTCATCTGTGATATAATCTCTGTATGCCGGTATGTATTTCAGGTAATTCACAAATGCCTCGAAATAAATCAGGGTATTTTTAATATGTCCTCCGGTCACCCCGTCCCTTGACTCCACAAGCTCTGCAAAACCCGCTGAAAGCAAATACTGCAGCTTATCATTTTCCTCAATCTTTTTTTCCACCATTTCCAATAAGGAATATTCATAGGAAAGCAGTTCCAACTGTGTTTTCACCCTACGCTTCATGACCGGCGCAATAAAAGGCTTAATGATAAAATCCACCGCTCCCAGATCGAACCCTTTGACTTCGCTTTCCGGATCCGTTTCTGCCGTCAGAAAAATAACCGGTATCTTTTTAAAACGTCTGCTGGCTTTTAATTTCTTAATCATTTCGTATCCATCCATCTCAGGCATGACAATATCTAAAATAATTAAATCCGGTATCTTTCTCTCCAAAATTTCAAAAGCCTCTTTTGCTGACTGTGCTTCAATCAGGAGATAATCATCCTTTAAAACATCTCTCGCTGTCACAATATTTAATTTATTATCGTCTACGATCAAAATCGTTTTTTTCGCTTCGTCACGCTCCATAAACCAATACCTCATGCCATCCTCTCCATTTATAAAATATCCCAACAGATCTCTATCATTCATTTCCTACCCCTTTTAATCAAGCATTTATATTTCTATCCTCATTTGCAGCTGTTTTTCATGATATCCAACATGCAAAATAAAATTTTGAAGTAGCTTTATTATATCACATCACTTTATGAATTGCTATGACTAACCTGAAATTTCTTTAAAAATTCCTGACGATTTCTTCTGCCACCCGGATTCCATCCATTGCCGCCGAAGTAATGCCACCCGCATAACCGGCTCCTTCCCCACACGGATAAAGACCTGTGACACTGGATAAAAAATGCTCATTCCTTAAAATCCGCACAGGGGACGAGGTTCTGTTCTCGATTCCCGAAAGAACAGCATCCTCTCTGTCATATCCCTGAATCCGCTTTCCAAAAGCTTTCATCCCTTCCGCGATTGCTTCTCCCACAAACTCCGGAAGTATATTCCGAAGATTTCCAAACGCATACTCCCCTTTCATCTGAGGGAGATATCCGCCAAATGACGAACTTTTTTCCTTTCTCAAAAAATCAGAAAAAAGCTGCACAGGGATCTTTCCACCTGCCTCTAAAAATGCCGCCCTCTCATATTTCTTTTGAAACTCGACACCGGAAAGAACATCCTCTCCGGAAAAATCAGCAGGAGAAACCGTCACTACGATCGCACTATTCGCATTTTTCCCATCACGCAGATAATCACTCATCCCGTTTACTACCAGTCCTTTTTCCTCGGAAGAAGAATTTACCACATATCCGCCCGGACACATACAAAAAGAATAGACGCCACGGTTCTTTTCTGTCTGATAAGTTAACTTATATTCTGCTGCAGGCAGAATTTCATGAAACCGTCCATATTGATTTTTTCCGATGAGCTCCTGGGGATGTTCTACACGAACCCCTACGGCAAAAGCCTTTGGCTCCATTTTTACCTGAAGCTCCTTTAATCTGTAAAAAATATCTCTTGCACTATGCCCCGTAGCCAATATTAGCTCCTGACACTTTCGTTCCCATCTTTTTCCCGCTTTTTCTAAAACCACCCCACGAAGCCTCCCGTCTTCTGTACAAAAATCCACGACCTTCGTTTCAAAGGATACAGAGCCACCGAAACGTATAATTTCCTTTCGAATGCCTGTCACTACCTCCTGTAACCGGTCAGTCCCAATGTGCGGTCTCTGTAAATAAAGAATTTCCGGTGGCGCACCAAATTCCACCAGAGTTTCTAACACCTGTCTGTTTTTTCCCGTTCTGTCCTTTACCATCGTATTTAATTTTCCATCCGAAAAAGTACCGGCGCCCCCTTCCCCAAACTGCACATTTGACTCCGGATTTAAAATTCCTGTCCTCCAAAACTGCTCCACACACTCTTTTCTTTTCCCGGCATCCATACCGCGTTCCACAACAAACGGCTCCAAACCTGCCCTGGCAAGTATCAGTGCCGCAAAAATTCCCGCCGGTCCAAACCCGACCACTACAGGAGAATTTTTCTTTTTCCCCATCTGTTCTTTCATCCGTTTCGTCCCCAAGGGTTCTCTTCCCAAAGGCGGATTCTCCACCAGCGTTACATTTCTTTTTTGATTTTTCTCATAAAATTTTTTTTCGTTTTTACAGGAAAACTGTACTTGATATACCAGAAAAATCTGTGCCTTCTTTCTCGCATCCACAGATTTTTTTATAATCCGAAAGTCCTTCATTTCCTCTGAAGAAATCCGAATTTTTTTTGCAATAAATGTTCGAACGAGCATTTCCTCCTCTGTTCCGATCACCCCCCGCTTTAAAAGCTCTTTTGGAATCCCTTTTTGGATCTCCTCAATTCCTATTTTCATCTGATCAATATGTATCATCTCTACTTTCCTCCCTGCTCCCGATCGCCCTTCCTGCCAGAATTCCGCTTGTCCACGCCCACTGCAGATTATATCCCCCACAGCAGCCATCCACGTCTAGCACCTCTCCGGCAAAAAACAGATTCCTTTTCACCTTTGATCCAAAAGTCTTGATATCTATTTCATTCAGTGGAACTCCCCCTGCACAAACCTGGGCTTTTTCAAATCCACTCACAGCTTTTATCTGTACCTTCAAATATTTTATTCTCTCTGCAATCCCATGAAGTTTTTTTTCGTCTAATGCTCTCACAGAATCCTTTGGCGAAACAGCAGATTGCTTTAAAATCGTCCTCGAAAATTTATCCGGAAGCATCCCCTCCAGTAAATCTGCTGCGGAATAGTTTTCTTCACTCTTCATCCGCTCTGCCCGCTCCTTTCTCCTGGAGAGCTCTGTAAAAACATCATCCGCAGGAATCTCCGGCATACTGTCCAACTCCAGAAAAACAGTCTTTTTTTCAGAAAGTGCCTTTGCCGCGAACCGGCTGATCTGAAAGACCGGAATCCCCGAAATTCCATAATCCACTAACTGGATTTCTCCCCTGTCCTGTGCGATACACATCCCTTTCGCATCAAGCAGCCGAACGCTCCCCTGCAAGCGGTTTCCCGCCCACCCCTTCATAAAATTTCCCTCCAGAAAAAGAGAGGTCAGTGCCGGCAGAGGTGGAACCACGGAGTGCCCCAGAGCTTTTGCAAAGAGAAACCCATCCCCAGAGCTTCCATGAACCGGCGCAGCTTTCCCGCCTGTACAGATCAGCAGTTTTTTTGCCAGATAGGAATCCCTGTCCGATTCTACCAGGAATCCCTGTTCATCATTTCCATGCTGGCGTTCTGATACAGACTGTACGATCTCCTCCGTATGTATTTCTACCTTTAAAAGCTTTAGCTCCCGCTCCAGCGCATGCAGTACGGAGCTCGCCTGAAAAGAAGCAGGATAAATATACCCCGGCCTCTCCGCAGGTAAAATTCCAATCTCCAAAAACCATTCTACAGTGGTGGAATGGCTGATTTCTTCTATCGCCTGAAATGCAGCATCCGGATCCTCCCCTCTGTAGCACGCATTCTTCTGTATCCGATTCGTATAGTTACATCTGCCATTCCCTGTCACCAAAAGCTTTTTCCCTAAAGATTTCTTTTTCTCCAGGACAAGAACCCTTTTCCCTGCTCTTGCCGCCTCTATAGCCGCCACCATCCCGGCAGCACCGCCACCCACGACCAAGACCTCCGCACTTCTCATAAATGACCTCTTTTCTCTTAACCGTTCCTAAGGATCGACCATTCCTTAGGAGGAATAATTCTCTAAAACACTGTATAATTCATTTTCATCCCGAATCTCTATTCCTCTTTTCAGCTTGTTCTGCTCTTCCTTCGATAGTCTTTCCGTCTCAATTCCGGTATATTCGTAAACCGTCTTTTTATCTCCATAGTATATCACAACTTCCCCCTCTACCGCAATCAGATAATATCTGTATTTTACCTTCGAACCATCATAGATTTTTTTCACGACCAATCGTTCCTTTGAGAAAGAGACCACTCCCATACTCTGCAGTCCTAAAAGATATTCCTCTGCAGGAACTGACTCCATGTATTCTTTACAGTAATCATCCATATCCTTTCTGGTAAAACCTACGAAATCCTCCGGCCGATGATCATCCTCCGTCTCTGTCGTATCCTTTACCGCATCATAGTTCTGGATCTGATAGATCGTATCAATATCTAAAGAAGTATCCTGTTCTTTTAAAACATCTTCTGTATCCTCATCCGTCACACTGTCCTCAAACGCCAGAGCTCTTTCCCTTTCCATCGCCTTTGTCACCTGGACCTCTACCTGCTCAGAAACACGATTTTCATAATCATTCTGCATTTCCTCCACTTCCCCGATCGTCATCCGGTAACTGATCAGATTGATTCCCAAAATCAACGCCAGAACAGCCAGACCAAGTATAATATATTTTACCGTCTGATTCATAATCTACCTCCATTTCGTACAAAAAACCAAAATCTGCTTTCTATTTTTAAGCTTTTCCTCAAGCTTCGAAAAGCATTCTTTTGAACTGAACGACTGCCTTTCATTTTAGTATTGCACGAAACAATTTTGATTATACAATTTTTTCTTTCAAACGGTTTTACGACTCTGGTACAGGATGCACTAGCTCCATACCCCCTCTGCCAAAAATCTCTCCGCTCTTTTTTGGGCATTTCCGGTAATCTCCCGTTCAAATCCCAGGCTCTCCATCAAAAGAATGGCGTTCCTGCTCGTGGCCGGACCTTTCCTCAGTCGATAATCAAAGATGACCTCTCCCCCTTTCACCTGCTCCTCAAAATGAAAATTCTCATAACAACCATCTAAAAGGCGGCTAAGCTCCATATCATGTGTAGCCGCCATGCAGACAGCATTTTTCTTCGATAATGTCTCCAAAAGCATGGATGACGCCGACACACGCTCTACCGTATTGGTTCCACGTAAAATCTCATCTACGAAACAGAACACGGGAATTTCCGAAGTCTTATCTGCATCGAACAATCTTTTCAACGATTTAATCTCTACCACAAAATAGCTTTCCTTCTTTATAATATTATCCCGAAGTGCCATGGAGGAAAATACCCGGTAAAAGGGTGCCTGATATTTTTTTGCCGGAACCGTATGAATGGTCTGTGCAAATAAAATACTGATTGCCACCGCTTTTAGGAAAGTAGATTTTCCAGAAGCATTCGAGCCCGTCAAAAGTACCGGTCTTTTCATTTGAAGATCATTTTTTACCGGCGATTCCACAAAGGGATGATATAGTCCTTCTGCCGAAAAAATTCCCATCCCGCTTTTCACGAACTCCGG
>JAFVAA010000121.1 GCA_017476305.1 Lachnospiraceae bacterium | reverse complement strand
ATTTTTAGTCAAAGAACTGGAAGGGTTCTTTTTCTCTGTACGGATTATGAGTTTTTTAAAACTTTTTTGTACTGTACACAGAAACATTCAAAATCTACAAACAGGAGGTGAAATTAATGCCAACATTTAACCAGTTAGT
This sequence comes from Lachnospiraceae bacterium, assembly GCA_017476305.1. GTDB lineage: Bacteria > Bacillota > Clostridia > Lachnospirales > Lachnospiraceae > Butyribacter. The sequence goes on along the minus strand of JAFVAA010000121.1, from coordinate 3,451 downwards.
AAGAAAAGGAAGAAAGGTTTCTACAAAGAAGTCTAACTCACCTGCACTTCAGTACTCTTATAACTCTTTAAAGAAAAAGGTTGTATCTCAGAGCTCTCCACAGAAGAGAGGTGTTTGTACTGCAGTTCGTACGGCTACACCAAAGAAGCCGAACTCAGCTCTTAGAAAAACAGCCAGAGTACGTCTTTCTAACGGAATCGAGGTAACCAGCTATATCCCTGGTGAAGGTCATAACCTTCAGGAGCATAGTGTGGTCATGATTCGTGGAGGAAGAGTAAAGGACTTACCAGGTACCAGATATCATATTATCCGTGGTACACTCGATACTGCCGGTGTTGCGAACAGAAAGCAGGGCCGTTCTAAGTATGGTGCAAAGAGACCGAAAAAGTAATTCACTAATTTGGTGAAGTGCCGGATTAATTTCACGATTAACCTGGTGCGGACACTGAAACAATGTGAGTACCGATGAATTAATTTTAATGTTAAGGAGGGAAGGAACGTGCCACGTAAAGGTCATATTCAGAAAAGAGATGTATTAGCAGATCCTGTTTATAAAAACAAGATCGTGACTAAGCTTATCAATAATGTGATGTTGGATGGTAAGAAGGGAATTGCCCAGAAAATCGTATATGGTGCCTTTGAACAGGTAGCAGAGAAGTCCGGTAAGGATGCTCTGGATGTATTCGAGGAGGCAATGAACAATATTATGCCACAGCTTGAGGTAAAGGCGAGACGTATCGGTGGAGCGACCTATCAGGTGCCGATCGAGGTCCGTCCGGATAGAAGACAGGCATTGGCTCTTCGCTGGCTTACCATGTTTTCACGTAAAAGAGGCGAGAAGACGATGAAGGAAAGACTGGCGAATGAAATTTTAGATGCTGCAAATAATACTGGTGCAGCAGTGAAGAGAAAAGAAGATATGCATAAGATGGCAGAGGCAAACAAGGCGTTTGCACACTACCGTTGGTAATTTAGGAGGTAAAAAGTCTTGGCTGGAAGAGAATATCCACTTGAGAGAACGAGAAATATCGGTATTATGGCGCATATCGATGCGGGTAAGACGACGCTTACAGAGCGTATCTTATATTATACCGGTGTGAATTATAAAATCGGTGAAACTCATGATGGTGCGTCTACGATGGACTGGATGGAGCAGGAGCAGGAAAGAGGTATCACGATTACCTCCGCTGCGACGACCTGCCATTGGACGCTTGAGGATCATCATAAGGCAAAACCGGGTGCATTAGAGCATCGTATCAATATCATTGATACTCCGGGACACGTGGACTTTACAGTAGAAGTAGAGCGTTCCTTACGTGTCCTCGATGGAGCTGTCGGTGTGTTTGATGCGAAGGCTGGTGTAGAGCCACAGTCAGAAAATGTATGGCGTCAGGCAGACACCTACCATGTACCGCGTATGGCATTCATCAATAAGATGGACAAGATGGGTGCGGATTTCTTCATGTCCGTTCAGACGATCATTGACCGTCTGGGGAAAAATGCGATTCCTGTTCAGATTCCGATTGGAAAAGAGGATGACTTTGTAGGTCTGGTCGATCTTTTCGAAATGGAAGCTTATTATTATAAAGATGATAAGGGTGAGGAAATCGAGATTACTGCAATTCCGGATGACTTAAAGGATGAGGCACAGGAATGGCATGATAACTTAGTAGAGAAAATCTGTGAGTTGGATGACGATTTACTAGAGAAGTATCTGGAGGGTGAGGAGCCGTCTGTAGATGAGTTAAAGAAGGCTCTCCGTAAGGGTACAATTGCAAGTGAGGCAGTTCCTGTATTTTGTGGTTCTGCATATAAAAATAAAGGTGTTCAGAAGATGCTTGACGGTGTAATCGAGTATATGCCGGCACCGACAGATATTCCTGATATTACAGGTGTAGACGAGGATGGTAACGATGTGGTTCGTCATTCCTCTGACGATGAGCCGTTCTCAGCACTTGCATTTAAGATTATGACCGATCCGTTCGTAGGAAAGCTTGCATTTTTCCGTGTATATTCAGGAACCCTTAATTCCGGTTCTTATGTCCTGAATGCGACAAAGGGAAAGAAGGAGCGTGTCGGACGTATCGTGCAGATGCATGCAAACAAGCGTAATGAGATTGATAAGGTGTATTCCGGAGATATTGCGGCAGCAGTAGGATTTAAGCTGACGACGACAGGTGATACCATCTGTGATGAGCAGCATCCGGTAATCTTAGAGTCTATGGAATTCCCTGAGCCTGTTATTGAGCTTGCCATCGAGCCGAAGACAAAGAACGATCAGGGCAAGATGGGTGAGGCTTTGGCAAAGCTTGCGGAAGAAGATCCTACCTTTAAGGCGCATACGGATTCCGAGACAGGTCAGACGATCATCGCCGGAATGGGTGAGCTTCACTTAGAGGTCATCGTAGACCGTCTGCTCCGTGAGTTTAATGTAGATGCGAATGTAGGTGCTCCACAGGTAGCATATAAGGAAACCTTTACAAAGCCGGTGGATATCGACAGCAAATATGCGAAGCAGTCCGGTGGTCGTGGTCAGTATGGTCACTGCAAGGTTAAGTTCGAGCCGATGGATCCGAATGGTGAGGAGCCGTTTGTATTTGAATCTACCGTAGTCGGTGGTTCAATTCCGAAGGAATATATTCCTGCAGTCGAGCAGGGTATCGCAGAGGCTATGCAGGCTGGTATCTTAGGTGGTTATCCGGTACTTGGCGTACACGCGAACTGCTGGGACGGAAGCTATCATGAAGTCGATTCCAGTGAAATGGCATTCCACATTGCCGGTTCCATGGCATTTAAGGATGCGATGAGACAGGGAAATGCAGTGCTTTTAGAGCCGATCATGAAGGTGGAGGTTACGATGCCTGAGGAATACATGGGTGATGTAATCGGAAGCTTAAATGCAAAGCGTGGACAGATTGAAGGAATGGATGACATCGGTGGTGGTAAGATTGTACGTGCTTTCGTACCGCTTGCTGAGATGTTCGGATATTCTACCGAGCTTCGTTCTACGACACAGGGACGTGGAAATTATTCTATGTTCTTTGAAAGATATGAACAGTGTCCGAAGAATGTACAGGACAAGGTATTAGCAAATAAAGCAAATTAACATTATTAGGGAAAAGCCGAAAAAACACTTGAAAATTTCTTAATTTTGCCATATAATAGAGCGCATAACGAGTGTTTTGGCAAAAGCCCATGAATTAAAGGAGGATTTTTAAAATGGCTAAGGAAAAGATTGATAGAACCAAACCGCATTGTAACATTGGTACCTTCGGTCACGTAGATCATGGTAAAACTACATTAACGGATGCTAGCACAAAGACTCTTGCAGAGAGAGTTGCCGGTAATGCAGCAGTAGTTTTTGAGAATATCGATAAGGCTCCGGAGGAGAGAGAGCGTGGTATTACAATTTCTACAGCTCATGTAGAGTACGAGACAGAGAAGAGACATT
>JAFVAA010000120.1 GCA_017476305.1 Lachnospiraceae bacterium | reverse complement strand
TGATCTCATCCGGAATACCGGACAAATCCCATAAATCCGTCTGTCCCCCGGATGCAGCAAAGGAATCCGGACTTTCCAGACTGCCGCCTCCTGTGTGGCTGTATCTTTTTTCCTCCGCACGATTCACGGTGCCAGTTCCTTTGTTTTCGAAAAACCTTTCAGCTCCTTGACCGGCCGGCTCTCCGTTCCCTCCGGATACCTCACATAGACCTGTACTACTTCTTTTCCTTTATAGCTTCCGGTATTTTCTACCTCTGCCTTTAGGATGATCGTATCTTTTCTCAGGACACACGAATCCGGCTCTACCGCAAAGTCCGTATAGGACAGCCCGAATCCGAACGTAAAGAAGGGCTTTTTCTGTTCTGATTCGAAATGCCTGTATCCTATGAAAATATCCTCTTTATATTCTGTATCATTGATATCGCCAAATCCCTTTGTCGAAGGATAGTCCTTCATATCTGCCCAGGTCATCGTCAGTTTCCAGGATGGACAGGATTTCCCGGTGAGAATGTCTGCCAGCCACTCATTCGTAGTAATCTGAAAACCAGCCTTTATGAGCCCCTCCTCTACTGTCGCGAAATGCCGCACATTTACATCACCCGAACCGGTTCCACCCTTAATGGTATGTCTCGCTCCATTTCTATATAATGCCAGTTTACCCTGTGATAAAACAGGAAAAATTCCATCCCGTTTTAAAAACATCGTACACTCCGCAGCCACTTTCCGGATGGCTGCTTCGTGCTCTCTTTCAAACTCCTGTTCCTCTTTCTTTGAAATTCGAACCATATTTCTCCTCCTCTTTCATGAATTCGTCCACGCCTTCATCCACAACCATTTTTTTCATTTGCATACCACATCTGCATTTACATCTGTAAATTTATTTATCCGGGTTCTAATAGTCGTAAAGAACTGAATCTGTCTAATAGTTTATCCCATTATATTTGGTGTCAAATGCAGTGTCAACCTTTTTATTCCACCCATTAAAAGTTTCTCAAGAATAGATTAAATTTCTCCTGATTTTTTCGTATAGTGTATATAATGAAACGATACCAGAGGTCCTGAAGGCATTCATGATGAAATCATTATCAAATACTGGCTTTGTCAACCGCTGATTCATATGCAAAAACAGGTACCAAAAAGCAGGGAATCAAACAACTCCCTGCTTTGCATTCTTTACTATTTCTTCCGTGCATATATTGCATCATTCCCCGATAAAATACTATCGTAACTCCGTGATTTCTCAGCTCTTATTCTTTTTTTCCAAAAAGCATAGCGATTGCATAAATCTGCATTGGACCGTCTATAAGAATTTTTAAAAACAGTTTTGCTCCATCCGTCATAAAATCACTCTGGTACCGTTAGAGAGGTTCTCCCTTCACGAACCTCTATAACGACTCCATCCCCAGTGCAAATTCCTTCAGAGCCAGATTTCGTTTCACAGAAAGCAAACGTTTTTTCAGGAATTCCAGATGCTCCGGGAACAGATATTCCGGTCCGTAAATGATGCGCAGATATTCCCTGCCCCTGCACTTTACCGCAGGCTGCAGGAGATTCTTTCTCCTACTGCTCTGTCACAAAGTAATGCTTCTGCCTGCCAAATGCCGGAATGAAAACACATAGCTGCTTTAGGATATCGGAAAGCACGCGCCTTCTGGAAATCACCAGATTGACATAGTCACTTTCTTTCCACTCCGGAAATTTCTCATCCGCAAGAAATGTCTCCCACCTCACTTCATATCCGAGCGGTTCCATATCCAGAAGCAGTGTTGCCGTTGTCCGTTCCTCCGATATCTCCGGGAAAAAGATATGGGCATACCCCCGCGAAAGCTCTATACTCTGCGGATGTTCCGGATTTTTATACAGAAGATATCCTAAATCCTGTGTCTGATACCCACTATAAGTAATTGTAAGTAACATATATCCACCCCCTCCTAAAAACATCCACATAAATTCATGGTTTTCTTTCCCTATGCTTCCTGGTATATCGTTTTTAATAATCAGAACTAAATGATATATCACCCAAACCAGAAGTTTATTAACTACATTATACAAAGTCGGAAGTACAGAAAATGTCCATGTAAAAAAATCGAAAAAGCATTTATTACCCATTCGCTTTTTCTATTCCACTATATCTATCCACACAGCATCTCTCCATAGATACAAACCTGCAATTTACAATTTTTACACCAGATCAAGAAAAGAAATAACGGTGCGGAACATACTCACTATGCTGCTACTTATGACAAAGATTTTAAAAATTAAAAATCTCATGTGGTGAATCCAACAATTCCTGAAACAGACTTTTTATCTGTCCTCCAAAAACAAAACTGAAATTAAAACATTTGTATCTATCAAAATCTTCATACCATCATCCTTTTTCTTCTGCGATTTTCGCTGATTTCCGCATACAAAGCCTCCACATCTTCCCGCGGATTAGGTAAAGTCTAAAAATACTGAGCTAATTCATTAAAAGCCCGAACGGAATCCATCCTTCTTTGCACTTCCTGAGCAGTGGATTTTGAAACATTTCTCAACTAAATCAAACTATTTAGATAGTGTCTGCTTATTAAGCGATAACCTCTTAATTTTACTAGCTTTATGCTCATTTTGTAGTATAATATTTGCAAGAGTTTTGTCAAGATGAAATCATTTTTCTTGCAGATTTTTAATATTTTTTCACTACAAAGGAGCTGAAATATGTATAGACCGATTGATAAGTTACAGCACTCATTTCTGGATTTTAACCAGCCGATGGGACTCAAAATGAATCCTGAAAATCGTTGGATCAAAATGGCAGATTTGATCATCCTTAAAAAACAGTTTGACAATACTTTTTATGCATGTTATACTACATTCAAAGCAGATGCGAGTTCTATTTATAATATTTCACCGAAATATTATATTTCTATAAAATGAAATAATCTTCTATTTTAACTTGATTCAGAACCATTCCTGCTTTCATCCACTTTTTAATCCGGCAGGAATGCACATATTGTATGGTGATCTGCTTCAGAACATGACATTGCTCCTGCCGCTGTATTTCATGACACGAAAGGAGCCTATGCCTATGGGAGAACGGGACTTATACCGGTTCCACTGAGGAAGTGAAACATATCAGGGAGGTGCTGCAGCTTTTAGCAGTTCTGACAAATGACAACAGATTTTTAACAGTTGCTGAAAAAGCACGGAAAGGAGAGATTATGCTTGGAAATATGAGTACGGCTTTGGACCAGATTGAGAAACATGGATTTCATAATGGTTTTAACAACGGTTTTAGTAACGGTTTTGCACGGGCGAAGAGAAATTGGGACAGCTCATTGACATTCTTCTAAAGAACAAACGCACAGAGGATGCAGCAAAAGCAGTTTCCAATGCAGCGGATTGAAAAAAGCTCTATGAAGAATTTTCAATAACCGGAGGAGAAAAAATTGTGTGAGATGTAATATATACTTTATATCCGGAAAGGAAATTTGTTTCGTTTCCGGATATAAAGTAAACCATGTCTTGCTTTATATTGCTGATAAATGGATTGCTGCATGATTGGATACAGAAGCGTTCCTCATTGAGAACGGGCTGTACCTTTCTGGTAACAGCCTGCGTTAGTCAATCCCTTTTTTCATCCTCTGTTTTTAGTCTGTTACCATTTCCCCCCACTTCCTTTAAAATAGCAAGCATCCCCTCATAGTCAAACTGCTCAAACCTCTCCCAAAGCTTTTCAAAAACTGCCCTGTCCTTTTCCGAAAGCGCATATCCATCCATTTCTGAAAAAATTTCCTCCAGCGAAGCATAATCCACCATTCGGGAAGCCTCCTCGACTGCCTTGTATACGCCAAGAATATATTCATCCGAAGCCTCCTTTTCTGCTCTCTGCACCGGATCTTCCTTCGATTCCCCAAAAAACTTCTTTAGTACTTCCCTGTATTTTCTATAATCAGTCAGTAAGCTGTCATGATGCTCCCGAATATAAAATGCATCCTCTTCCTTTGCCGCCTGCTCCATGCGCTTGGCATCCTCCCCCAGCTTTCGCGCACCAATCGTATTCGCAGAGCTTTTTAACGCATGCACCTTAATCCGGTAGGAGGACCAGTCTTCCTTTTTAAAGAACGCATCCAGTTCATCTGCACAATCCTCCAGAGTTTTGTAGAAAACACCCGCGACCTGCTTATACGTTTTCTCGGAACCGCAATTTCCCAGTCCTGCTGCCCCGTCAATCCCCTCCAGGCCATCATACCATGCTTTTTCTGAAAGCGGTTCTTCCTCACTGCCTGCAGCCGGGAAATTCTCCGCATCCTCTGCTTCTGAAATCTCTGATTCCAGAAAAACCTTATCCGCAGGCAGATATTTCATCAGCATTTCTTCAAGTGCCCTCCCCTTTACGGGCTTACTCAGATAATTATCAAAGCCTTCCTCCAGATATTTTTCCTTCGCTCCTGAAACCGCATTTGCTGTCAGGATAATACACGGCTTTTCATGATTCGGATTGTCCGTCCATTTTCTTAACATGTGAAGCAGCTCAATTCCATCCATTTCCGGCATCATATGATCAAACAAAAGTACATCATAAGTCCTGCTGTCCATAAGCTCCAGAGCCTCCGCACCACTCAGAACCGTATCCACGGAAATTTCAGTTTCCTCCAAAAGCCATCTTGCCACCTCTAAATTCATCTCGGAATCATCTACTATCAGCACCAAAGCCCCCGGAGCAGTAAAGCTTCTATGATGCTTGCTCTCCTTTTCTGCCACAATCTGCGCTGCAGACTTAAAGTCCCCAATCACACCCTCCCCGGTAATCTTCTGTCTGACCGAAAAAGAGAAAACCGAACCCCTGCCATACTCGCTTTGCACCTCTAAACTACTGTCCATCATCGTAAGCAGATGTTTCACAATGTTCATACCAAGTCCCGTTCCCTCGATATTTCTGTTCTGCTTTTCATCAATTCGTTCAAATGCAGTAAAAAGCCTCTCGATATCCTCTTTCTTAATCCCAACTCCGGTATCCTCCACACGAACCGAAAGCTCCACCATCTCCTCTGTCTTCCCCTTCGCAGATACAGACAAATGGACTCCTCCCTGCTTCGTATATTTGACCGCATTGGTAAGAATATTTAGGATACACTGCTTCAACCGCACAGGATCCCCATAGAGGTAACGTGGAATCTGTTCATCAATCTCTAAAAAAAACTGCAGGCCCTTTCCCTCTATCCGCGGACGAATCATATCCGTTAAATCAGCGAGCATCACTGCGAAATCATAATCTGCCGGCACTAACTCCATCTTCCCCGCTTCAATTTTGGAAAAATCAAGCACATCATTAATCAGGGAAAGAAGTGTATTCCCGGCTCTCTGAATATTGATTGCATGCTGTCTCGTCTTCGCTTCCCCGGTTTCCCTTAGAATCATTTCATCCATACCAAGCACAGCATTAATCGGTGTTCGGATCTCATGAGACATATTTGCCAAAAAATTACTTTTCGCCCTCGAAGCCTCCTCTGCTGCCGCCTTTGCTTCTCTTAACTCCTTGCTCTCCTTGATTTTCACGGCAGCACTTGTCAGATAGATGCCACCAATCAGCACCAAAAGCATCAAAAGACCAAAAACGAAAGTCACTAAATAGCTGATTCTGTTAATCCCCTCCACAGCCACCTCTCTGGGAACGAAGCCCACTGCCAGAAAATTCGTACCCGGAACCTCAGCCTCGAACAGAAACATTTCTCCCCGCTCCGTCCGAAACCGTTTTGCCACTGCCACAGAAAGTTCCATCTCTCTATGCATAGATAAATAATCCTTTTGTATCTCTTCACTTTGATAAAACGCCACATCCTCCTTGTCGCTTCGGTCAAACGGAACTATGATCTGTCCATCTCTGGCCGCCACCAGCACTTTCCCCAGATTCTCATAGCAGCTGATACTAAAACGCTCCTCTAAGGTATCCACAGGACATAAACGATAAATCACATAACGAATATTCGTTCCATGAAACACAGGACAGGAAAACAGAAGTCCCTTTCCCTCCACAAAGGTAATCGCAGCTTTCCCGCGAAAGGAAATCTGAATCCCCGGATGGTCCATAATGCTTAAAGCCTTTCCGCAAATCGCATTCCCGTCAATCGTAATCAGTCCCTCCTGATTTGTTCCCTTTTCCTGCGCAAGCATCTGCATCACAATTTCAGCATCCTCCGGTTTTTCCTCTATAAGTGATGCAAAATGCCCTAAATGCTCCAATTCTGAATGAAGCTTTTGCGATGCCAGCTCTGAAAGTGTCTCTGCCCGCTTTTGCACCTGATTCCCCGCATAGTTTATCAGCAGCGTATCCATACGATGAAACAACATGATTCCCACAATCGGAAGAATGATCATGAACCCCATAATCACCAGGGCTACTGCACTATTTAAAAATCGAAATCTACTCTTTGTCATTTTCGACTCCCTCCACGAACCAGTTCATGCCTGCAAACATTTCCTCATCGCTGATCCTTTCATCCTCTTCACAGCGTAGTCTCCCCGCATTATCATAGATTACGCCGGAAAAAACATCTCTGGCTGTCATGATCCGTTCGCTCTCCTGTGCTAACAGACGTTTCGTTTCATCTGAAACAAGAGGAGAAAAGTCCGCTAACTTCACTGCCTTCTCCTGCAGTCCCATTAAATATTCCCTGGAAAAATTCGCCCTGCCACTCAGATAATCCTCGATAATCTGTGTATAGAGCATTCCCCAATCGTAAAGGGATGCCGTCAGAAATTTATCAGACCACTCCCCATAAATCGCATCATACCCAATGGAATAAAGCCCCTCCACTTCAGCCGCCTCTATGGAATACGCTTTATCTGAATGATACGCAATCACATCCGCTCCTTTTTCCTTCAGACGCTTCACTGCCTTTTTTTCCTCGGCTTCATCATTCCAGCTTCTGGTCCAGTGCACAATCACTTTCGCCTTCGGATTTGCCAGTCTGGCTCCCAGTGTATACGCATTGATACCGCAATTCGTCTGTGAATTCGGACTGGATGCCACATAGCCGAGTGTATTTGTCTTTGTCGCAGCACCCGCTACGATTCCCGCCAGATAGCGCACCTGATAAAGCCTCGCAAAATAAGTCGTCAGATTTTCTGCCGTTTCATCCCCTGAGATCACATAAAATGCCGTTTCCTGATGCGCCTTTGCTATCGGAGCTGCATATTTCCCGTACCCATAGCTCGTCAGAAAAATGACATTGCATTTATCCTCTATCAGCCCCTCAACTGCCTGACTAACGTCCATCCTTTTTTCCGGCACATTTTCCACTACCTGAAAATCACATCCCTGTGCTTTACACGCCTCCAAAAGTCCTTCGTAGTGGCTTTCATTCCAGCCCTGGTCATCACGTGTCCCGATTAGCACACATCCCACACGAGGTTTTCCCTCATCGGTCTGGAGGTTAAAATTCATAATCAGCACAATGATACCGACAAAGACCACGACCGCCAAAATCGCCAATATGCCCATGCTTCCCAGTTTTTTCGCTTTCACCCCGTACTCCTTCCGCATATTACTGAATCAGAAACCAATTTTACGTTTCATTCCTATTTCTTATCCTTATCATATCATTTTACTTTTGCTATTTCAAGATGACACTTATTTTCGCTTTACCTCTATATAGTAGTGTTCCTTTTTTAAATCAAGCTCCACCTCCGTTACGCCTTTTTCTAAATCAAATCCGAAATCCTGGGAAAAAATTTCTACCGCCTCCGTATGGCTGACAGATGCACATTGCTTTGAAAAATTCAGATTACTTCCAAGCGTAGTCACCATATCATATCCATTTCTTTCCGCATCTCCCCCTGTCCGTGCATCGCGATAATCTATGCTCGCTTCCTTTACCATAGAGGCAGAAACCAAGGCAGCATTCTCTCCGGATACCGGCACCTCAAATGTCAGATACATAATGCGTGACGAGCTTTCCGTAAAACTGAAAATGTCCTCTAAAAAGCCGTCTAAAGTTTGATCCTCCATCTCTGAATCCTTCGAAACCAGACCATATTTTTCAGCCAATAATTCTGCCGTCAAATGATAAAAATCCTCCTTTGAGATAGCAGACAGAATCTCTCCAGTCACCCTGCTTTGCTGATAACCCCCGGAATCCTCCTGCTCAAATGCCTTCTCTTTTTCAATCTCATTTGCCTTCTCTTTCCATTCCTCCTCTGCAAACCGTGCTAAAATTTCTCCTAAAGTCGTCTCGTACCGTATCACATCCCCTCCTGCATTTTCCATCCGCTCTTCACAGCCACCATCGGTATAGGCCAAAAGCTTATAGTCCCTGATATCCTCCCCCAGCACAATCACATAAGCACTGCCGCCTCCTTCGATGAAAACACTTCTGCTCTCCTCTGCCAAAGGCTCTGATTCAAAATTTCTGTTAAAGCCATTGAAACCGTAGCTGAGGATTTTTGTTTTCTTCCTGTTCAGCCGATATTCCAGATTAAGGGTAGGTGCTTCTGCCTCCCCGCTGCTTTCCCCATACATGTTTTTCACCTCATAAACCGTCACCGGCATCGAAAGATCTGGAAACGCATCAAATGCCTCTCCCTGATATCCTGCCTCTATCACAGCCTGATATGCTTTCCACGAGGATGGCTCTGAAACATCTGTCCCCTCTCTCTCCTTTCCATTTTCTGTATTCTCAAAGGTTATAAAAACCGGACCGATATGAAGCTCTGTTTCTACCTCCCTTTCATTTACCCGAATCACCGGCTTTTTCTCTAACGCACTGCTAAGGCTTGCCGCAAAAGGATAGCTGCAGATGACTTTCTTCGCTTCGGAACCCTTTTTTCCTTCTGTCAAACGCAGCAAATACGAATCTGTAATGATACTTTCCGACTCATAGCTGTCCCCATCCACGGAATCATCTTCTATACTCTTTTCTTCTCCTGCATTTGACGGACTAATATAAGGCGAAAAATCAAAAGTAAGACTTCTCTCTGCAGTAATCTCTGAATCTGCTCCCATCAGAGAAAGCGGAAAAACCGGACCTTCATAGGACATATAAAAGGCACCCTTTCTGTCTTCGCTTCCGGTTCCCGAACCCAGACCACGATTGATATAATATGTCATCCTCCACCGGATTCCCGCCATGATCAGTCCCAGACATGCCACAGCTACCGTCATCCGAATAATCCAGTTTCTTATCCTCTTTTTCCGGGCAGCATTTGCCTGTGCCTCCCCCTGACGCAGCAGATTTACCCTCTCCACCAGCTCCTCATTCAGTTCTCCGATTGCATCAATCAAATCATTCTTTCTCATACTTACCTCCATGCCGAAGCAATTTTTTGCTGAGGCACCACACGAGAAAATGCAAGCATTTTCTCGTGTCGGATTACACAAGTTTGTGGCTTCGACACAAACTTGCTGGTTGAAAAAAATGCTCATCAGAGATTTTTTTCAACCTTCGTACCCCTCCTTTACGAGATATTCCTTTAAACGCTTTCTGGTACGATAAAGCATGCTTTTAGCCTTCGCCTCGCTCATTCCCAGATAGGCAGCCGTCCTTTTCAGGGAATCGAAAAAATAGTACCTACCGATGAAAAGATTGCGCTCCTCCTCAGAAAGCTCTAAAAGAAAACGATGAATGCTTTCTTTCAGATCTTCCGCGAAGAACTCCTTTTACGGTGAGCCTTCCCCCGCTATCACATCCTCTAATTCCTACAGTGACAACGCATACTCCGAGGCATGTCTTTTCAGGCTGTGCTTTTTCCGAAACACATCAATCGAAATCTGGCGAATCAATTTTCCTAAATATGCAGAAAGTATACTGGGACGATGCTCCGGCATAGAATTCCACGCAGCCAGATAGGTGTCATTCACGCACTCTCTGCAATCCTCAAAATCCGAAAGAATATTGTAGGAAATCTTTGTCAGATAATGCTCGTACTTTTTCTGCGTCTGCGTCACTGCATCCTCGCTTCGTGCCCAATATAATCCCACAATCTCCTCATCCGTCATATGCGCACCTCCCCGTACTATCATGTTCTTTTCATTATCCTCCACGGACGAACTTTCTGTAAATGATAATGCCTTTCCTCTTTACATCCTTAACCGTACCATTCAGGCACCAGCTCCTAAGTGCCTTTAATCTATATCCCGTAAAAAATTCGACTTGGTTTTTAAAATTTTTGATTTTATACATAAATTTTCCCCTTTAAAGGAAAAATCACCCTTAGAAGTTATGTACCACTTCTAAGCGTGTTGTTCTATCCCATTACTATTTTTATACTCACAGGCCACATGCACGATACTTTTCCCCGTTGTCCCATAAAATCCATCTCTTAAATGCAGCAAAAGGTGCACCTGCACTCACTTCCTTCCGTATTGCGGCAATGTAATCCTCTCTTTCATATTCCTCTGCCTCTTCATAATCACGAATCAAATTTTTAAAATCGGACAAATCCTTTCTCAATATCCTTCGAATATTAGTAGCCTCCATCCGATCCACATCTATTTTGGAACAATCTAAAATCGGCTCATATTTTGCGCTTTTCATATTATTACAATGCGCACAAGCCAAAAATAAATTATTCCAATCATATTTCAGATTCAGATTTTTTTGTATTCTTTCTTTCAAACTTTATCATGCTGCTTCCTTCTATCCTCTATTTCTTCAAATGCACTTCTTGCTTCTCTTGATAAATCCCCTGAAAGTTTTTTTAGCTCTGTACGTATTTTGGCACGTTCTGCCTGCTCTTCTTCCGTTGGATTGAGATTTTCCACCAGATTTTCATATTTCCTTACCTTTTCCATAAGAGCTTTCGAATACTGATTCTGATCGAAATACCCCTCTACAATTCCCTCTGCCGAATAGCCAGACATATCCTCCATCCGAATCCTTTTTTCCAGGTCATAGATCACACAATTTTCTATCGAATTCAAAATATATGGTGAATGCGTGGAAACAATAAATTGTATCCTTGGAAAAAAGCTGGTCAAAAATGGAAGAATCGTCTTCTGTAACCCTATATGCAGATGCGTTTCCAACTCATCAATAAGTACAATCCCCTCTGCATCATAGGAGCTCAGCTCACCCCTTTTCAACCAATTCTGCTCCATTCGAAGGATTAGATCTGCCACAATCTGTATCGCCGCCGAATAGCCATCTGATAATTGGTCAAAGCCAAAAGGATTTCTTCCCACCTCTATAATTTCAAAATTATAATTTTTGTAATCATATTTAAGTTCTATATTCTGGTCATCCAATAGAACTTTTAATGCTCCACTAAAACGCTCAAACCACTTTTCTATCTTTTCTACAATTTCTATATCATTTTCATTTCTCGCATAGGCCTGCTGAGTTTTTAGATGCACCAGATATTTTAAAAGCACCTGTCCCGGATTTGACTCCAGAGAATATCTTTTCTCTAAAACCACATCCTCTACGCTTTTCTGTCTAATAATCCTAATCTGTCTATCCGCTCTATAATATGCTAAAATAAATTTTCCATCCATAAACAGACCATCCAGACCGTCTTGATTATTAAATTCCGTATAAATTCCATCCTTATACTGCTTTACCATATTTAAATACGTCTGATAATCCTGTTCTGCAGAATACTTTTCATTTTCATTAACTGCATTTCTTATATTATCATTAGCATAATTTATTAGTTTAGGGTAATGGCTCTCTATAAGCTGTAACTGGTTATCAGCAATCGCCTTAAGATATTTTTTAATCCCCTGCAAAACTGTAGTTTTACCAGAACCATTTTTCCCGGTTAATAGCAGATTTGTACGGACATCTGGTCGTAACTCTATACAAATATCTGACAAATGTAATAATTTTTCTACTTTAATTTGAGTAATAAAGTGCTCCATGTCCAATTATCCTTTCAAACTAATCTATCTCATCGAAATAACCGATTTCCATCTCATTTCACATTATACACCGATGCAGAAAAGAAACACAACTTGTTTTTTACAGAAATTCCTGTGGTTTCTTCCCAATGTTACCATTCACGGTTTTTTGCACTAGAAATAGAGAGGGTTTTCACCTCCGCTTTTTATCTGCATATTCGGTTGTTTACTCTGGCGGGGATTCAGAAAAGATTTCCCTAACAGTATAGGGATTTCCATCACATAATCTTTT
>JAFVAA010000119.1 GCA_017476305.1 Lachnospiraceae bacterium | reverse complement strand
CTTAGCCTCATCTATGATAAGCTGTGCAGCATTGCTGACCATGAAATACTGCTGATAAATCCTAAGAAGTCTTCCCTGATCGTCACTATCATCCGGGTATAGGAAAAGCGTGAGATTCTTTGTAATATTCTCTTTGTCAAAAGCGATGCTGCCATCCTGAACAATAGAATCATCCACCGTATCCAGATCAAATAGTTTTAGTGTATTGCATTGATTATCATACCCGGTCACATCAATTTCGTACATCACCGACTGTACCTTTTTCCCGGCTAACAGGACCGGATAGCTGACATTTGTTCTGCGAAGCCAGTCCTTCCCTGTAATCCACGGATTTGGTACTTCTTTCTGGCGGTTTTCTTCAAACTCCTGCTTAAAAAGCCCCAGATGATAATTCAGCCCGATTCCATCTCCCTGTAATCCCAGTGTAGCAATAGAATCCAAAAAGCAGGCAGCAAGCCTTCCAAGGCCTCCGTTTCCAAGCGACGGTTCATTTTCCATCTCCTCAATTTCTGCCATTGACTTCCCATGCTTTTTTAGTGCCTCGGAAACCTCATCATAAAGTCCCAGATTGATCAGATTATTGGATAAAAGCTTTCCGATCAGAAATTCTGCAGAAATATAATATAACTTTTTCTTTCCCTGAATCCTGCCCCTTTCGGACATGATATGCTTCGTAAGCTCTAACAATCCTGCATAAATTTCTTCATTCCTTCCTCTTGCTGCAATTTCTGCAATTTGATTTTCGTACATAATTTCCTCCTTTTTTCATTTCATTTTTACGTAACGATTCATTCAGGTCCGAATCCTTACTACTTTATATCTGTCGTGGACAACCGTTATTTTTGTCTCCACCATCTCATATGATCTTCTGTGTCTTATCTGCCCGCAAGACCGTGACCAGACCATTTTCCAGAGAAAAACGTATCGTTCTCCCCATCTCTCCCCCGGTCTCCTCTGTAATCAAAGGAATTTTATACTGCCTTAGGACCGTCCGCACCTGCCTGACGTTCCTTGAACCAATATCATCCCCATCCATGGTGACATTATATCCAAACATTTTCGCGCCACCCACTAATTTGGCCTTCATCCTGGCAGGCGAGGCTCCCTTTACCCGAAGGGACTGGATCATTGCAGCAAGTCCGGTATCCACATAACGGTAGGGATTATCATGTTCTTCTCCCGCATTGGAAAGCATCGCATGAAGAAGGCCGCCCAGCTTTAAAACCTCATCATAAATACAAACACCCACACAGGAACCAAGCGCATAAGTAGCAAGCGTCTGATCGCCACCCTGTACAATTTTCATATCCGCAATTCCTACTACTACCTCCGACTTCATCAACTGCTGCAACATCTTCCTTCAACCCTTCCTTATTTTTTATACTCTTTTACCAGCGCAGGAAACAAATCAAAACACAGCACTGAAACAGAGAGAACAAAAGCTGTGACAGTCCTGGTTCCCTGCACATTTACAGTTTATATAAAGGACCGTATGCTGCGCATGCACGATAGTCCTGTCCCTCCTTATCCATACCGAATGCATTCCATGCGGATGGACGGAAGATATCCTCTTCCGGTACATTGTGCATACATACCGGAATACGCAGAATAGACGCAAGTGTAATCAAATCTGCTCCGATGTGTCCATAGCTTATCGCACCGTGATTTGCACCCCAGTTATTCATCACATCATAAGCCGTCTTAAATGCGCCCTCCCCGGTCGTACGTGGTGCAAACCATGTACACGGCCAGGTGTAATCTGTACGTTTCCATATCTTATCTGAGACCTCATCCGGAAGGTTTACCGTATACCCCTCACAGATCTGAAGCACCGGACCTAAGCCCTTTACTAAATTCAGACGAATCATGGTGGCTGGCATCTCAGCCCTCGTCAGATACCGCGAAGAAAATCCGCCGCCGCGGAAATACCCGTTATCCGCTTCACACCATGTAGCAGCGTCCACACAAGCCTTGATATCTGCCTCCGTCATCTCCCAAAACGGCTTCATCACACCATTTCCATCTTTATCCTTCACTTCCCCGCAGGCATCCAGGCAGGCAGCACCGGAATTGATCAAATGCAGAAAGCCTCCTGCTTCCTTCGCGATTCCCTCTAACTCATATCCTGTAGCCTTCTTTACCGCCTCCGGGCTCCAGTAGGTACGCACATCTGCAAAAATCTGCGCCCTGCCTGTAAGAAGCTTCATAAAAAGCATTCCCAGACCATTTAACGTATCATTTTCTGTAGCTAAAATATACGGCTCCCTCGGACCATTCCAGTCAAAGGAAGAATTACAAAGAGCCTCTGCAAAATCACCATTTGGATAAAAATCCGTCCACTGACGCTGTCCCTGAAAGCCTGCTGCGATCGCATTGTGTCCAACTGCTTCTTCCTCTCTGCCCTCGGGGAGATTTTTATTTCCATTCATCAGATCTTTGATAATACACATCATCTTTACGACAAATTCCCAGTCACGCTCTTTCTGCTCATCGGTCCGCTTTACAAATTCCGGATTCTTATCAAAGCCCTCTTTACAGTTCGATTTTGTCCAGGACAGAGCCTTCTCATATTCATCATGGTCATAGATTCCCTCTGTCATGCGGCGAATGATTTCCACCTCATCGACAGATTCTACACGCATCCCCAGATACTCCTCGATAAAAGCAGGATCAATGATGGAGCCCGCAATTCCCATCGTTACAGAACCAATCTGTAAGTAAGACTTTCCCCGCATCGTAGCAGCCGCTACTGCAGCACGGCCAAACCGCAAGAGCTTTTCTTTTACATCCGAAGGAATCTCCGTCGCATCCGCCTCCTGGACATCTCTTCCGTAAATTCCGAATGCAGGGAGGCCTTTCTGTGCGTGCCCGGCGAGAACTGCAGCCAGATAGACTGCTCCCGGTCTTTCGGTTCCATTAAAGCCCCATACACCTTTAATGGTGTGTTTGTCCATATCCATCGTTTCAGAGCCATAGCACCAGCATGGGGTTACCGTCAATGTAATATCCACCCCTGCTTTTTTGAACTGATCCGCGCATGCTGCCGCCTCTGCCACACGTCCGATCGTCGTATCCGATATGATGACCTGTACCGGCTCACCATTTGAGTACCTTAGATTCTCGCGAAATAGCACAGCAGCACTTTTCGCCATATTCATCGTCTGTTCCTCTAAAGACTCACGCACCTTTAAAGGACCCCTCCTGCCATCAATGGCAGGACGAATTCCGATCACCGGATATTCCCCAATAAGTCTTGATTTTGCCATTTACCACTCCATCCTTTCTTTTTTTAATGATATCTTCTGTTTAGTATACTACATTGTCCGGGAAAATGCACGAAAAAAATGTATATCATGATACTTTCCCGGTCCCTCTTCAGCTTCTCCCCTTCTGTAACAATTTAAAATTATCAGAGAGCGGTGTTCCTTTATATGCATCCGGTGAATTTAAAAGATCGATGATATCCTGCTGCCTGCTGGTGACCCCTCCTCCATACCATGACTGATATTCAAAGAATTCCTGTATCTCCTTACTTTTAAATTTATATCCCGCTACAGCAAAAATGGTATTCACATAATATCTGATCTCCTCGTAGCTTAATCTTGCCACATCACTTTTTGACAGATTATAATTGCTCAAAAGCTCACAGGTATCATCGTCCTTCCAGACCGGCTTGTAGTATTCTGTAGAGCGGTTTGCCAGCTTTTTCGATGCCGCCGCTTTTGCATCCTTTAACATTTTGATACATTCCAGATATTGACTCCTTGCATCCGCGAACATCCCCTTCTTTTCAAGCCTTTTGGCCCTGCTCTTTGCTTTCTGATACCCTGTACTTTTTTTCGTCTCTGCCGAAGAGTCCTTTTTCTCCCAGGAGGAAAGCTGCTTTTTTATCTCCGCAGTTTTTTTCTTTGAGCTTTTCAAAAGTTTCCTCTCCAGCTTATCCAGATTTTTCTTTACCGCGCTGCACATCGCCGCATCCTTTTGTGTGAGCGCATCCTTTAACATATTTGAATACATATCGATCCGGGAAGCTTCTGCTGTATCGACAATATATTTTCGAAACCGCTTCTCCATACCATCATAATATACCTGATAAACATCCACAGGCTCTGTAGTTACCTCCGGTGTCGGCTCGTTTGTCGGTCTCTCCGAAGGCTCCTCTGTTTCCCCGATGGTGATTTGAGGTGCCAAAGTTTCTCTCGCAGATGTCGCCTCTTTTGCCACAGTATCGTTTTCAGAATTTGGTCTTTTGGCCAGAAAAACTCCTGCCAAAACAGCTGCACCCGCAATCACCAAAAATGCAATCAGCCCTACTACCAGGGGCATCTTCGATTTTTTTGATTTATCCATAAGATTTCTGATCCTCTTTCTACTCTATATAGCTTTCTATTATAAGTGCTTTTCACAGATTCGTCAAATTGAAAAGAGAGAGCCTTGCATTTTAGGCTCTCTCTTTTCATAAAAATCCTGTTCAATCTGTAGAAAACACTATCTGTACATTATCCCTCTATGGCAATGTACTTCTTTTCTTCCACTGCCGGTGCAGGCTCTTTCTTCGGCACCGTAATCTTTAGGATACCATCTTCGAATTTTGCCCTGATATCCTCCTCTGTTACCTGATCCCCTACATAAAAGCTTCTGCTGCAGTTACCATAGTAACGCTCTCTGCGGATATATTTATTCGCCTCATCCTTATCCTCATTTGACGAATTCGTTTCCGCGGTAATGGTCATATAGCCATCCTTCAACTGCGCCTTCACATCTTCCTTTTTATATCCCGGGAGATCAATATGAAGCTCGTAGCCATCCTCTGTCTCCTTGACATCTGTTTTCATCACGGAAGTCTGGGGACTGCCAAAGTTTACCATATGGTGAACCGGTCTCGCAAAATCATCAAAAAAGTCATCAAACAAATTCTCTCTGAAAATACTTGGCATTAACATAAGTCATTCCTCCCTTTTTTTCATCTATGGAGCTTATCTCATATATTTACACTCCTGAAACCGATATAAGTATATAAAAGAAGTTCCGTAGATGTTATATGCTGTTTTCCTTGTTTCTGTGACTATCATACCACTTGTTAGCACTCATGTCAATAGAGTGCTAACAATTTTTTTGTGAACTTTTTGTGAACTTTGAATTCCCTTCTTTATCTAATTTATACTCATGAACGGAAAAACTGCCCTTTTTCGTTCATATTATCTCACAATTCTCCCTGTCTTATACCATCCTGTTTTTTTCTTTTATCTAACGGATAAATATCCTGATTGGAAAAAATTTTAGAAAACAGAAAGCATCTTCGGATTTCGCATTTTCAGAGACTTTTTTCAGCGAAAACCCAAAAAAATATCCTCTCACCCTTCTATAATCTTGACAAAACGAAATATTTCTAAAATAATAATGTTATAATTCTTTGTATATTGCTGCTATCCACAGCCGTTCCATCTGCGAACAGCAGCAATATATCCGGAAAAATCAAATGGAAAAGGCAAAAACAGAACCAGGAGGACATCTTATGAAAAAATTTACCCAGCAAATCATTCTCAAAATAATCGGGCTTTCCATTCTCGCCCTGATTTTTACTGCGCTGATTCTGAACGTGGTTTCAGCCAAAAACACAAGAAGTATCGTTTACAGCCTTACAGAGGAGGAATTAAAGGTAGGTGCATATCAGTTGGCAGATGAATTCGAAAACGAATACGACGGCGATTGGAGCTATGACGGAACTACTTTAAAAAAGGGACCGGATGAGGTCGGAGAACCGCTGCAGGAGCAGTTGGATGCCTTAGCGAAGGAGACAGGCTTAGAGTATACGCTGTTTTATGATAAAACCAGAATTTTAACCACTCTTAAAGATGCTGCTGGAAACCGTATCGTCGGTACGGATGCATCTCCTGCCGTAATCAGTGCGGTACTGGAGGGCGGGAAGGATTTTTCCGCTACCGATTTGGTATCGCAGAAAAGGACTACCACGGTTATTACACCCCATTGAACAATCCGGACGGCTCTATCATCGGTATCATCTCACGCTCCGTTCAGCATTTAAAAGAAAACTTAACGAACATTATCGGCACCACGATTACCTTATCCAATAGTATCAAAGCATCCGGTGACGATCTTTCCTTCTCTGCGGAAGAGGCTTCCGAAGCCTCCCGCCAGGTCACGCAGGCCGTGGATGACATTACAAAGGGCTCCGTTTCCCAGTCTGAAAGCGTGCAGGTCTCTGCAGACAATACCAGACAAATGGGAGATGATATTACAAGTATCACAGATACCATCAATACACTGTCCGAGTTATCCATGGATATGAGAGAAGCCAGTGACCGTGTCATGACTGCCATGGAGGAACTGCTGCAGCAAAACAGCGAGGTTACTT
>JAFVAA010000118.1 GCA_017476305.1 Lachnospiraceae bacterium | reverse complement strand
GCCTGAACTCCTCGATGATAGAAGACTGATTCCAGTCAAACTCCCACTTCCAAATGATATTTCCGGCCATGGCAACTGCCCTCCTCCCTGCAAGTTATCCTTTATCCATTAAATATCTTACCACTCCCCTTTAGAATATCAATAATCGCTTCACAGTTATTGACCACAAATTGCCTCGCTCTGCTCTACAGAAATAAAGTCAGTTACGCAACAAGCTACGGGGAATGTACCCTCTTATTATTCAAGATATTATTTTGGGTTCCCTGACCACCTACCATGCATCTGACATATAAAATCCTTTTTATAAGCATCACACCCCATACAATTCCCATATCCTTTTATATACATCAGCTATAAAAAGCTACTTTATAATCTTTCTGATACTACTATATGGATTAGTTACTTCTTAGATTTCTTATAGTTCCCACCCAAATGTTTCCTTCAAATGTTCCATCTCTTTCTCCTGCCATTCCTTCATATCATCGGTTATGATATCTATATGTGTCTGCCATCCCATTTTCTTATCCTCAACCAGCCGTTCCATCTCCAAAAGCTGATATCCCCAGGAAAAATCCGGCATCGCCTTTATATTCTTTCCCTCTGCCTCCAGTTCTTCCATGCATTCCATCATCTCATACTGATATTTTTCCCTGCAGGTTCGTAATAAATCAGAAAGCGCATCCTCAAAAGATGATGTCCGTAATGTTATAATATCCAAAATCATTAATTTTTTTTCTGAATCATATATACTAAGCTGAAATGCTATTTCTCTCTTTTCCGCTTCCAGCTTCACAGAGGCAATCCCCAGTCTCTCACATTCATATTCCACTAATTCCTGCACTGCCGAAAAACGTTCTATGGATGGATAACTTTTCCACATCTGATCCAGATCATTCAGATAATGAAATTCCTTTTTTTCTCCTGTCTGGCTGACATCAATCTCTGCACTAAACTGTATCGGTGTCGTGTCGGAAGTAATTTCACTGAAAAGATTCCAGGTAGTCCATGGCAGAATCCCTATCGCTAAGAGAACAGCCACACCCATCCGGGCAGATAAATAAACATCAATCACGTCATCCCATTCTTTTCGGGAATGATGATACAGCCAGACCGCCAACAGAACCGGCAGCAGAAAAGAAAGCCCGACTATAATGCATGTAAGCCGGAAATCCTTTTCCGCAGTAAAAAGAGCAAATACCAGGCAAATAGGGATTCCCGAACTAGCCAGCGCATTTACGAGGGTAGGCTCCAAAAAAGATGTAGCAATTCCTATCATGGTAAGTGCCTCACACACCAAAATACAAACCAAAAACATCACAGTGTCACCGATTGCAAAATCAATTTCCGGTATGTAAATCCCCTGGAACATCCATCGCTTTAGTGCGAAAATCCATACCACTCCTGAAGCTGTCAGAGACAGTACAATATAGGAAAACAGAGACATACGGATCTTTTTTCCCTTTCTTATGTCCTTTATTATCATCCGTACTTTTTCCTTCTCTACCAGCATAAACAACCTCCATCTTCTCTCATTTCCACCCGAACTCTTTTTTCAAATATGCTGCTTCATCCTTTCTCCATCTGGCAGCATCTTCATATATCACATCTGTGTACTCTTCCCTGCTGATTTCTCCCTTTTCATATTTCCGTTCTGCCTCTGCGACTTTATAAGTTTCTAAAAAATCAGGTATTTTTTTTGCATATTTTCCTTTCTTTTCCAATTCCCTCATACCTTCTGTGAACTCCTGCTGGTATTTATACCTGCAGGAGTTTATCACTTCTGAAATCACAGCAAAAAAAGTTCCGTCCTTCATCCCTGCTTCGGTAAGCACCATCCTGTCTTTTGCGAAATCATAGAAACCGGTATCTGTATCTGTTTTTTTCTTCTCTGTAATCACCGGAATCCGTGCAACTCCCAGTCTC
>JAFVAA010000117.1 GCA_017476305.1 Lachnospiraceae bacterium | reverse complement strand
TTAGGAGTGATGCTTCTTCTTTCCTGTCTGCTTCTTGGCATTCTTTCAGCACTGGTATGGAAGCTGGATGGAAATGAGAAGCTGGTGAGCGGGGGCATTATTGCTATTTACATCATTACCACGTTTGTTGGCGGTTTTGTGATGGGAAACCTTTTTGGAAAGCAAAAATTTTTTTGGGGATTTCTGATAGGATTTTTGTTTTTTTCGGTACTGTTATTTGCAGGTACTTTTCTGGCCGGAACGGAGCTTTCGGGGAATGGAAGGGTTTTTCCGGGCTTTATGATCTGTTCTGTCGCAGGTATGTTTGGAGGAATGCTGTCACCGGGAAAGAAAAAAGGTGAAATTTTGTGAAAATTTAGCCACACATTTCTCTCTAAATGTGTTATAATGAAATTTCAGGACAAAAAAGAAAAAGGGATGGTAACAGGTGGAGGAACAGAACATGGAAACAGAGAAGGAAAACGAGATAAGAGACGAGGGCGGTAGTCTTAGAGAACGGGCACGGGAATCCATGACAAGGAGAAAAAAGCAGGTCAGGACGAGGATCGTCCTGTTAAATGCAGCCATTGCCATGCTGGTGATCATGTGCGTGTTTGTGGTAAAGCTGGTTTCACTAAATAAGCCGGAACAGACGAAAGAGAAAAAAACGGTAGAAAAAACTGCAGAGGCAAATAGCGATCAGGAAGCGGAAAAACCAACGCAGGAACCGTCTGCTACTCCTGCAGCCGATATCCGGACTGGAACGGATAAGTGGCTTAGAAAGGATTTAGATGCTTCGAAGCCAATGGTGGCACTTACCTTTGATGACGGACCATATACACCGGTTACGAAGAAAATTCTTAGCACTGCGAAAAAATATGATGCCAGGGTTACTTTTTTTGTTGTGGGAAACCGGATTTCCAATTACTCTGATGTATTAAAGAAAGCATATGACCAGGGCTGTCAGATCGCCAGTCATACGCATGAGCATAAGATTTTAACGAAGCTCACGAAAAAACAGATCAAGGCACAGATAAACAGGGCAAATGCTGCGATCAAAAAGGTAATCGGGTGCAAGGCGACAGCCTTGAGACCACCAGGGGGTGGTGTGAATGACACGGTGCGTAAATATGTTGGTCTTCCTATGATCTGCTGGGATGTGGATACCGAGGACTGGAAAAGCAGAAATGCAGGGAAGGTTTTAAAACGGTGCAAGAATATATCCGATGGCGATATTGTTCTGATGCATGATTTGTATCCTTCCTCTGCGGAGGCAGTGAAAAAGCTGATACCGAGGCTTGTAAAAAAAGGATTTCAGTTAGTGACGGTGGATGAATTGTTTTATTATAAGGGGATAAAATTACAAAAGGGAAAGGTTTATTTTAGTGCAAAGTAAATTTAATAAACAAAAACCTTGCTATTTGCGTGATTGCTGTGCTATAATGCAGTTTGGCGTGATTTTTTGGCAAAATCATCGCATAGGAACTTTCAATACGCTGCTGTCTGCAGTGCCGTCCATGAAAGCACTGCAAAGGGAAAGGCTGTTTTTTGACAGTTCCATAGAAGTTTTAGATTAAAGGAGAAATGTACCATGAAAAACAAGAAAAAAGCCATACTCTCGTTAGTGCTTGTAGTAGTAGTCATTGGGCTTTGTACTTTTACTACGCTTGTAGGCTTTACAAAGCATCACTCAGGAAGTGCGAAAAACATCAAGCTCGGTCTTGATCTCGCGGGGGGTGTGAGTATTACCTACGAGGCTGTGGGAGATACTCCGACTGCTGCTGAGTTAGCAGATACGAGAAACATGATGCAGAAGCGTGCAGAGGTATATAGTACGGAATCTTCTGTAGTAACCAGTGGGGACAGGCGTATCACAATCGATATTCCGGGCGTCTCAAATGCAGAAGAGGTCTTACAGTCCTTAGGCAAGGAGGGTTCTCTGGATTTCGTTGCAGAGGATGATATGACACTAAATACCGATGATGACGGAAATCAGGTGCCTACCTATACAAAGACAGTTTGTACCGGTAAGGATGTAAAGACTGCAGAAGCAAATACGCAGCAGGATGAGGTTTCGAAAAATAAAGAATATGTCGTTCAGTTGAAGTTTAAATCAAAGGGAACCAAAAAGTTCGCAGATGCTACGGAGGAGGCTTATCCATCGAAGAAAAAGATCTATATTGTCTATGATGGACAGATTCTCTCGGCTCCTGCGGTACAGGCACATATTACCGATGGAAATGCAGTCATTTCCGGAAGCTTTAAGACCTATGAAGAAGCGGACGAGCTTGCTTCCATGATCCGTATCGGTGCTCTTCCGATCGAGTTGAAGGAAGTACAGTCTCAGGTAGTAGGTGCGCAGCTTGGTCTGGATGCGATTGATACAAGCTTGATTGCCGGTGCGATCGGTTTTGCACTTGTCGTAATCTTTATGATTGTTTTCTATCGTCTGCCGGGTGTCGCTTCTTCTGTAGCACTTGTTCTGTATCTGGTGCTGATGTTAGTGGTTTTAAATGTGCTGAATGTAACACTGACGCTTCCGGGTATTGCAGGTATTATCTTAAATATCGGTATGGCAGTGGATGCGAACGTCATTATTTTCACCCGTATTAAAGAGGAGCTGGCGAAGGGAAAAACGGTTCAGTCTGCGATAAAGCTTGGTTTTGACAAGGCTCTTTCCGCTATTGTGGATGGTAACGTGACGACGCTTATTGCAGCGTTCGTACTTTATTTAAAAGGTTCCGGAACAATCAAAGGCTTTGCTACGACATTGGCAATCGGTATTATTTTATCGATGTTTACTTCTCTGGTGGTGACAAAGACCATCTTAAATGCAATGTACTCCCTGGGAGTGGATAAGGCTTCCTACTATGGAACAGAGAAAAAGAGAAAGACGATCGCGTTTGTACAGAATAAATCAAAATTCTTTCTGTTTTCCGGCCTGATGGTGGCAGCCTGTATCGTAATGCTGATCGTAAATGCATCAGGTCGCTGCGGTGGAAATATTTTGAACTATGGTCTGGATTTTTCCGGCGGTACTACCTTTGATATTACCTTTAACGATGATACGAAGATCGATGACAGCTTAAAGAAGGAAATCGAGCAGCTGTTCATGGATAAGAGCGGCTCGAGTGATGTGGTGATTTCCGAGGTCGCCGGTTCGAATGCGCTTTCTGTCAAGACAGTGGAAATGTCTGAGGAAAAACGTAATGAGCTGACAGATGCCCTGGAGCAGAACTATAAAGTAGAGGAAAAGAATATTCAAAATCAGAATATCAGCTCTTCCGTATCGGATGAGATGCGTAGTGACGCAGTGGTTTCTGTCATTATAGCAGCCATCTGTATGCTCCTTTATATCTGGTTCCGGTTCAAGGATATCGTATTTGCGGGAAGTGCGATTTTAGCGATCCTGCACGATCTGGTATTTGTTCTTTTGGTATATGCAGTCAGCAAGATTTCAGTCGGTAATACTTTTATTGCCTGCATGCTGACGATCGCCGGTTATACGATCAACGCGACAATCGTTATCTTTGACCGTATTCGTGAAAACTTAGGAAGCAAAAAGACAGATGAGCAGCTTACTGTGCTTGTAAATGAAAGTATCACACAGACGCTTACACGTAGTATCAATACATCTGTGACGACGGCGATCATGGTCATCATGCTTGCGATCTTAGGTGTGGAATCTGTCAGGGATTTTGCGATTCCGCTTTTGGGTGGTATTGTCATTGGTGCTTATTCTTCTGTATGTATCACGGGTACTCTTTGGTTTACGATTAAAAAGGTGACAAAGACCGGGACAAAGAAGGCGGCATAGAGTTTGAAATTTTTATAGAAAGCGAATTTATGCGTGTATATAACAGAAGGTGTCACAGAGATTGTGGCACCTTTTTGGGTTCCGGGACGACTTTGGCGCGCGTTTGCTTTTGGAAGGAGGAGAGCTTTTGAAATGGATTAAATATGAAGTACATACGACGACGAGGGATGCGGAGGCGATCGGGGAGCTTCTTTTGGAATGCGGGGTGAACGGGTATGAGATTACCGATCATGTACCTCTGTCCAGGGAGGA
Source organism: Lachnospiraceae bacterium (assembly GCA_017476305.1). Lineage (GTDB taxonomy): Bacteria > Bacillota > Clostridia > Lachnospirales > Lachnospiraceae > Butyribacter. Next base: position 559 of record JAFVAA010000117.1, on the reverse strand, counting down.
GGAGCAGGCGATGTATACCGATATTCCGAAGGACATGGGGGAGGATGATGGAAGCTCGGTTCTGACCTTTTATACAGAAGCACCGGAAAATAAGGAAAGGACCTTTTACAGTACAGGTTCTTCGCTTAGAGACGATGGCGCGGAGGAGGGAGGGGAAGTTTTGGAGCCGGAAAAATGGGTTCAGAGGCTTGAGCGGCTTTTTAGAGAGCGTCAGAGCCTGCTGCAGATAGAGCTGCCGGAAATCACATGGCAGATAGAGGATGATTCCATGTGGAAGGACAAGTGGAAGGAAAATTTCAAACCTTTTCGTGTGGCAGAGGATATTGTGATCAAACCGAGCTGGGAAGAGATTCCGGCAGATGTAAGGGAGGAGGATATTGTCATTGAGCTCGATCCGGGCTCTGCGTTTGGCAGTGGAACACATGAAACGACGAAGCTGTGTCTGCTGTCCGTGAGAAAATACATTACCAGAGATACCTGTCTTTTAGATGCCGGATGCGGTAGTGGGATCTTGGCAATTGCTTCCGTGCTTTTGGGGGCGAAATCCGTATTTTGTCTG
>JAFVAA010000116.1 GCA_017476305.1 Lachnospiraceae bacterium | reverse complement strand
TTTTCACGCACAATCATGAAATCACTCTCATTCTGGCTTTCTGTCAATTCGATAGCAATGCACTCAAATGGAATATCGGCATCTCCTACAATCTTTAAAATATCTTGACAAAAATCCGGTTCTCTTACCTCTACTGCGGATATATTGACAGAAATCCGATTGACCACATATCCCGCCGCTAAAAGATTATGGATCGTCCTGCACGTTTTATGTAAAATAATTTTTGAAAGCGTATGGATATAACCGTACTGCTCTGCCAAAGGAATAAACTGGTCCGGAAATACCATTCCGATTTCCGGCAATTCCATCCTCATAAGAGCCTCTGCCGTATCATATTTTTCCTCATCTATATTGTACACAGGCTGGCAGTAGACTTTAACCCTCGAATCCTCTAAATCCGACTTTTCATAAATATCCTTTAACTCCTTTAAAACATACTTTTGACGTTTATATTCCTTCACATCCTCTTCATTTACATAATGGATTTCATTTTCCTGCATATTTTTTCCTACATAACGAATCAGTTTAATATAATCATTCTCCTTACTGATTTCTTCTTCTGTGCGCAAAATAACAATTTTATAATCCATATGAAATTTAATATACTCATCCGCAAAATGCTGCAGCATAAGCACGATTTTATGTTCATAATCTCCATTTTTATGAATATCCACAGCTAAAATCATATGTCCATTCGAAATCTGAAACAATGTGGCGCCTTTAAAATACTGGCTGCTGAACCTGCGGATGGCATTTTGAAACTTTCTTGGATACTTCTTGCCAATTCCCTCAAAATCATGCATGAACAGGCTCATCAGCAGAAGCGGTTTCTCATGAACATAGTAATAGGAAATCGTGTCATCAAAGGATGTCTCATTTACCGCACCTATTTCAATATCATAGGGATTTGCATGGATCATATATAAAAGTGCCAGCATCGGGAACAGAAATGTTACCGTAGTAAACGAAGTCTGATGATGCCTTCCCTGGACAGAAAGAATCAAAATAGAGACGGCAAAGGTTCCCAAAATCCCATAAATGATCTGCCGGAACATACGATTTCTGTAACAAAGCAGCAAAAAAATGATGATACCCATAAAAAACAGATAACCAAACGGAAAAATATTAAATCCCTCATGGATTTCCCCGTCTCTGGAAATATAAAAGCCATATCCCAGTACACTTCCTAAAATTTCATATACAGCAATTCCCAAATATCCGATACTGGCTACAATGATAAATCGTTTGTCACTTTTCCTGTCCAAATGCAGCGGCTCCATCACATAATACACATACAAAAAGAGTGTTCCAAAAAGAGACAAATGCTGCAAAATACGAAGTGCAGAAACCATCCAGCCAGACCAAAATGTTAAATTATTTAATGCAACATGATAAACGACACTGGACACGGAGGAAAGCATCAAAAGCCCTATCATCCCACAGAACAGGAGAAAGTTTTTTGTTCTGCTGATAAAGGACGATCGGATCAAGATGATAAATACAAAGCTGATCGCCAATACCGTCAAATCTCCTACCGGTGAATAATTCTCATAATAAATAATTCCTGTTCTCATAACTCCATCTCTCCTTAGTATTTTTGCGTATAATATTCAAATGGATTATAACATAATTTGAAGGATTTTCCATCTCTGATTTCTCCTGAAAGATATATGTTTTCTCCATGACACCATTATTCTAAAAGGTCCTGTGTTTTATCCTCTGCCACAAGAAAAAACCGCCCGGGGAAGAATATTAAATTTTCCATCCCCGTAACAGTTTTTTACTATATCTAAAGATTTTATGAAGTATAACGATTCCTTCACTTCTTTTTCGCAAATACTATTTCTTTACATGAAATGCAGCCATTCCCGGATATACACTGCCTTCCCCAAGTTCCTCCTCAATGCGGAGAAGCTGATTGTATTTGGCTACACGCTCTGACCTGCTCGGAGCACCCGTTTTGATCTGGCAGGTATTCAAAGCTACTGCCAAATCTGCTATCGTCGTATCTGCCGTCTCACCGGAACGATGAGAAGAGATTGCTGTATAGCCCGCATTGTGTGCCATCTTAATTGCCTCTAAGGTTTCAGAAACAGAACCGATCTGGTTCAGCTTGATTAAAATTGAGTTTCCACAGCCAAGCTCAATTCCTTTGGAAAGACGTTCCGTATTTGTTACAAACAGATCATCCCCTACTAACTGAACCTTGTCACCAAGCTCCTTCGTAAGCTTCTGCCATCCTTCCCAATCTTCTTCATCTAAAGCATCCTCTATAGAAATAATCGGATACTTGTCCACAAGTGCTGCCCAATGTGCAATCAACTCATCAGAGGTATACTCTGTTCCCGCCTTCGGAAGCTTATAATGACCTTTTCCCTTTTCACTCTTCCACTCCGAGGAAGCAGCGTCCATAGCAATCATGAAATCCTTCCCCGGTTCATAGCCCGCTTTCTTTACAGCCTCTAAAATCGTTTCAATCGTTTCCTCGTCACTGCTTAAATTCGGAGCGAATCCTCCTTCATCACCTACTGAAGTGGCAAGTCCCTTTTCCTTTAAAATAGAAGCTAGTGCATGGAATACCTCTGCGCACCACCTCAAACATTCCTTAAAGGAAGGAGCCCCTACAGGCATAATCATGAATTCCTGTGTATCTACTGTATTGGTGGCATGTGCTCCACCATTTAAAATATTCATCATCGGTACCGGCAGACGATTTCCCGAAATACCTCCGAGGAAACGGTATAAAGGAATATCAAGCGCAATGGAAGCTGCTCTTGCAGATGCAATAGATACCGCTAAGATCGCATTTGCTCCAAAATTTGATTTATCCTTTGTCCCATCTGCCTGAATCATCGCCCGATCGATCGCATAGATATCGGATGCATCCATCCCTACGATGGTCTTTGCGATAGCATTATTAATATTTTCCACTGCTTTCCGGACACCCTTTCCTAAATATCTGCCCTTATCCCCGTCACGAAGCTCCAAAGCTTCAAATTCACCGGTAGATGCTCCACTTGGTGCCGTACCCCTTCCTACAGTTCCATCTGCCAGAGTCACCTCTGCCTCTACAGTCGGATTTCCTCTGGAATCTAAAATTTCTCTCCCTACTACCTTTTCAATCTTTAAATAACTCATGTATCCATCTCCTTCTCTTTTCCAGGCCCGCCCTGTCAGAAAAGGCGGGAAAAGATTCAGCAGTGTACAAATGCCAGCATCGGCACAGCACAATCCTCTCAAGCATTTCCTGATAAAGAGCAGGTCTTATATGATTTACACGCAGGTTAGAAAGAACTAACCTCTATTAGTATACTCTATCATCATTGGCATGTCAACAAACAAAATTTCTTTTTCTCATCCTGCACTTGACTTTCTCAAGTTTTTCCGATATAATATCGTATAAGCGATTTTTGACAGATTTAAAAAATTTTTGAATACCTCCAAACCAAAAATTTATACTATGATTTTAAAATTTAGGAGGAATTTCTATGCAAAATTTTAACCAACATCAAAAACTACCGCAAATTCCGGCATATGCCGGGCTCTTTTTAAAAAGAAACCTGAGGAGAATCCTCTGTGGCATTCTCCTGATCGCTTTTGCGCTTTCCTTATTCATTCCCTCTTGCCGGAAAGCATCGAAAGCTGCATCACCACTTATTATTCTATCCAAATATTCACTTTCTATGAATATTGGAGAGGAATATTTACTAAAAGCAGTTACTTCGGATTTCAGCTTTCCAAAGTACAAAAGCTCGAAAAGCTCCATTGCCTCCGTAGATGCCTATGGTCTGATTACCGCCAAAAAGGAGGGAAGCTGTAAAATCAGGGTGAAATCAGGCTCCAGTGAGGTGTACTGCCAGATTCAGGTAAAGAAAACCACGATTACATTAAACCGGACAAAGCTTTCTCTGGAACACGGGGAAACCTTTTCCCTGAAGGCTGTCACCTCAAACGGACACAGACCTGCATTTAAATGCAGTAAAAAAAGTGTAGCCCTGATTTCTGAAAACGGGGCAATCACCGCATTAAAGCCGGGCGAAGCCGTCATCACGGTAAAGGCAGATACCACAGAGAGCCACTGCACGCTGACTGTGAAAAAACCTGTGATTACATTGAACAGAACCCGTATTTCGCTCTATCGGAATCAGTCCTTTCAATTGACTGCTGCCGTTTCCTCCGGCATCCAGCCTGTATGGAAATCAAATAAAAAATCCGTAGCTTCTGTAGATGAAAACGGAGCCGTTCATGCCCTAAAACATGGGACAGCTACCATCACTGCCACGGTTGACGGAGTGAAAAAGAATTGTATGGTTACAGTAAAATCCCCGTCAATTCTTTTAAATAGAACCTCCGTCACACTCAAAACCGGAGAGCAGTTTACACTGACCGCCAGGGTTTCTTCCGGTATCCCGCCTGTCTGGAGCAGCAGTAAAAGCAGTGTTGCCACAGTAGATGAAGCCGGCAGGATTACTGCAGAGAAAAAAGGAACTGCTCTGATTCGTGCGAAAGAAGACGGAGCCACGGCAGAGTGCATTGTTCTCGTACAGTAACCACATTTTTTTGACAAATCTTCTCCTCTCGTGCTATACTTATACGCAGTGGCGAAATACTTTTTCCATGTATTGATAATTAATATTTTAGAGGAGAGTCAAAATTATGGAAGAAAAAAAATCTATGAAGGATTATGAAACGGAGCTTGAGCGTTCCTTTCAGATTTTACACGAAGGAGACTTGATCGACACCACAGTAATCGGTATCTCGGATACGGAAATTACCGTCGATTTAAATTATTACACGGAAGGAATCATCCCTTTAGAGGAGTGTAGTGATGATCCTGCATTTTCTATTAAAAACGATGTTTCCATCGGTGATACGATTCAGGCAATGGTCATCGATCCGGAGGATGCCAGAGGAAGTGTACTGCTTTCCTGGAAACAGGCACATGCCATCACGATTTGGGACGAGCTAAAGGAAGATTTAGAACATGCGACGCACTATAAAGTAAAAATCACGGAAGCAGTTCCATCCGGCGTAGTCGGCTACTTGAAAGGTGTCCGGGCTTTCATTCCGGCTTCACAGTTAGCGTTGGAATACGTAGAGGATACGGAAAGCTATGTCGGCATGACATTAGAAGTCGTCGTAATCACTGCAGACAAGGCAGAACGCAGACTGGTACTCTCTGCAAAGGTCCCGGCGCAGGAACAGGCACGCATTGAAAAAGGGGAAAAAATCGGTCGTTTATCCGTCGGAGAAACCGTTTCCGGCACCATTGAACGTATGGAATCCTACGGTGTATTTATTGATATCGGTGGCGGCTTGACAGGTCTGTGTCATATTTCGCAGATTACCAACCGGTTTATCAAATCACCAAAAGAAGTATTGAAGTTAGGCGAAGAGGTTCATGCAAAAATTCTGAAATTAGAGGGGGACCGTATTTCTCTTAGTATCAAAGCACTCACCGAGGATTCCTCCGAAAAAGAGGAACA
>JAFVAA010000115.1 GCA_017476305.1 Lachnospiraceae bacterium | reverse complement strand
GCACAAAAATTATTATAAATGAGATGATTTCAGTAACTTTAGATATTTATTTACATGGTAAGCGTGTTTTAATAACAAGAAAGTTTTTTTCTAATATTATTTTTGTGAGTGAAGACGAAAATCAATATAAATTGCAAGCGAAATCACATAAGAAATTTGTAGAAGGTGGGGAGATGCAAACAATTTCAGATTATTTTTATCAAAGTATAGGACAAAAACCTATTGAAATGGTCGGGAAAAAAACCGCTAAGGGAAAAAAGATAACATTTTCAAATTTTATGTGGTACTCTTATTTTCGTCAAGATGAACTAGATAATACTATTTTTTATTTAGGGGATAATGCAATTAATATTAAGAGTTATACTAGTTCACATGTAATGAAAATTCTTCTTAATAATCAGGATGTTTTTAAGAGCGATATCATAAAACAATTACATATGCTTACTGACAAAGAAACTAATATGAAATACAAGATTGGTATATGTGATGAACTTTTAAGAAATAGTGATGTTTTTGATAAAAATATTAATGATGAATTATTTAAAAAAAGTAAGATTGTTTCTGACTTAAAACAATCACTAAAAGAGATAGATTTCAATAATATATCAGAAGATGAATTTATGTCTATTTGTACTGAAGAAAGAAAACTTGGGTATTATGAAGCTGAAATCATTTATTTAAAAGAATTTTCTAAGCTGATTGATAGGCGGAATATATATAAGAAAATGTTTGATAAATGTAAGGAAGAGATAGGACAACTCGATTATTTTATTTCTGGTTCACCAGTAGAATTTGAATATAATGTTTTAAGATTGGAAAAAACATTTGGTGAATGTTTAATAAATATCCAATTTCCAGATTATGATTCAACAGATTATGTAAAAATTAATTATAATTCTTTTTCACCTAGTGTTAGAGATAGAAATGGAAATTTTAAATATGATTATCATACTATAAGCAGCGGAGGAATAAGAACCATATTTAAAATTTGTTATGGATTAGCTATTCATATATATTTAGCAGAAAACGATATTCAATCAATGGTTCCGAATATTCTTATGATTGATACACCTATGAAGAATATTAATGAAAGAATAGATTATGCAATATATGAAAGGCTGTATTTATATTTGTATCAATTATTTAGTGAGGGGGGGAAAACTATATGGTTCTCAATTGATAATTGTTGACAAGGAAAAATCTGTAATAGCTCAAAAAAGTGGTGTTTTAGTAAAAGAGATTAACAGAGAGAATCCACTGATTCCTGTTTCTTTTTTGGGAAAGGATGGTTTATATGGATAAATTATGGGACTCTATATCATTGCTCATGGAGAAGTCTTTTTGGGGACAACATGCAGACATGGATTCGTTAAAAAAAAATATAGATAATGAGGTGCAGGAATTGTATGTTGCTTGTCAGAATTTAGACGAAAGAAATGCAAAGGAAGAAACCGCAGATGTTTTAATGATTGCGTGTTGCATGCTTTATCAAGTTTTAAAAGAAAGAAATTATGATTCTTCAGAAATTGGTGAACTTGTTGTAAAAAAAATTCACAGACGATATGCTCATTTATTTGATAGTCAGAATCAATATTATGGAAAAGAAGAACATCTGATATGGGAGAAAGGGAAGAAAAAAGAGCATAAAGCGGCTATGATATTTTGTGACAATCTTGATTGTTGTGATTATGGGAAAATGGATTTTGGAAACATAACAATAGAAAGAGGTACAAATCATATTATTTGTAAGTCATGTAAAAGAAAAATAATTTGTTCAAATAATAATACTATGTTTTATAAATGCCAGAATGCCTATTTTTATTTGAAAAATATAAATCAGTCAGTTTTACGATATTCAAGAGGTAATATTGAAGAACGTATATGCCTTTATTTCTGGCAGAATATCTGATTCGCTAATTTGTTTTCCAGCCCTTGTCTATCTGCCTTATGGATATGATGACAAGCAGAAATACAATATCTTTTACCTTATGCATGGCGGCGGAGGTAATGAACGAACATACCTGGGGAAGCATCGGAGTTTTCCGAAGCAGCCGTATGAGTCTTATCATTTTCCGGATATCATCGATCATGCTATTGAGGACAGGAAAATCACGCCGCTCATAATCGTTTGCCCGACCTACAACAATCAAAGCGACAAAGACAGCTTTGACTTCAGTCTTGCGATCCGGCTGACAGGTCTGTTCCCGCAGGAACTGATGAACGACCTTATTCCTTCGGTTGAAAGCCATTACAGCACCTATGCAGAGTCATTTGATTTGGATGGACTTCGAGAATCAAGAGACCACAGAGGCTTTGGCGGCTTTTCAATGGGATCGGTTGCAACATGGCATGTGTTTGACCATTGCCTGGATTATTTCAGGTACTTTATTACGATGAGCGGAAACTGCGGCGATGGATCACAGCAGGATGAGGCGGTAAAGAGATCGTGCTTTGGGATGAATGATTTCTTTATATTTACTGCAACAGGAACAGCTGATTTTGCTTATGATGGATTTCGTCAGCAGGTAATGACTATGGGAAGGTATTATACGGACAGCTTCCGATTCGCGGATACACAGTCCGAAGGGAATCTGTCATATCGGGAGAAAAGAGGCGCAACGCATGATTATGCTTTCGCAAATCAGTATATTTTCAATGGATTGCAGTTTTTCTGGGAGTGATGTGTGATGGGATCTGATTATTTTAATATGTCTACAGCAATTGCCGATGTGATCGGACATCCTGCCTTTGGCAGCTTCGGAAGGCTGCTTTTTCCGGTAAACGGACATCACTACAGTGGAACGACGCTTGGAAGCTTTAGGCTGACTTATTATGGAGCCGATCCGGCGAAAAATGTTGAGATCGTCAACTATCTTAAGAGTGAGGCTGAAAATGGCAGGCAGATATTTTATAATATCTATTCGGAAGAAGAGATATCCGCTGACCGTACAAAGCGTGATACAGGCTTATTCTTCTTTCGCGGGAAAAAGGGTGAACGGTTTGCTGTTTGTAATGCGGGCGGTGCGTTTGCATTTGTTGGCGCAATGCATGACAGTTTTCCGCATGCACTGGAACTGGCAAAATGCGGCTACAATGCCTTTGCCCTGATCTATCGCCCGGGATGGGAGACTGCTTTTAAGGATCTGGCACGTGCAATCAGTTTCATATTCGACCATGCAGATGAGCTTCAGGTGAATACGGACTGTTACTCGCTTTGGGGAGGCAGCGCCGGGGCAAGGATGGCTGCTGACCTTGGAACATACGGTCCGGCATATTTTGGCAGTGGAGACTATCCAAGACCGGGAACCGTTGTGATGCAATATACAGGACATGACAGATACAGCAGGTTTGATCCGCCCACATTTGTCTGCGTAGGCACAAATGACTGGATCGCTGATTGGCACAGGATGAAAGCAAGGACAGACGCTCTGGATCGTCTCGGCATACCGACAGAGTTTCATGCATATAAGGGGCTGGATCATGGCTTCGGGATCGGAACGGGGACTGTAGCTGAAGGGTGGATACTGGATGCGATAAGGTTCTGGGAGAAGCAAATAGGAAAGTCTTACCTATGTGGATAATCTCTGCTCCATCATCGAGCGGTGGAACCTTACGAAGTACGATGCGAAGGAAAGCGATACGGCTATCGCCTGGTACCGTGTCCGTAAGACCTGGGCGGATTCCAAGACGCAGAAAGGTGCGTATAAGATTTTGGAGAACGCCAAGAAGTGCGCGGATGCAAATCCGGGATATAGTGTGTTTGATGTAAACGGTGTAAACATCTACACACCGAAAACAACTACAGCCGTGCCGTTCCTCGTTAAGGTCAGCATTTCCGACCTGAACATCCGCAAAGGTCCGGGGACGGACTACGCAAGGACTCAGTACATCCCCGTTGGCGTTTACACCATCGTGGAGGTCAAGTCCGGCAAAGGCTCGCTCACAGGATGGGGACGGCTGAAAAGCGGAGCAGGCTGGATTTCGCTCGACTATGTGGTAAAAATATAAAAAATATCGCAGGTAGCTCCCACGGCTACCTGCGGTTTTTTTAGAAGTTAATCTTAGATATGACAGGCTTATCCCTTCACATATTCCCCAAGCCCACCGCATACAAGACGTGTTGCTGTAGCGATTAGATCCTCCAGCGGCATCTTCTTGTTGTCCTTCACCCATTGGCGATAGAGGATCGTAGTGATTGGAGAAAAGTAAGCAAAAACAAGATTGTCCTCGTATATGTTTCTGCTGAACGCACCTCTGTAACGCTCCGCCTGGTACGCCACGATACGTTCGTTAATTTTATCGCCTATGTGCTCATAACTGCCGCTGCACAGGAGTCGTTCATGAAGCTTCGGCATTTTTACGGCATACTCATAGAAGTATCGGATAATCCGCCTGATATCTGCCATGCTTTTATATGAAATATTCTGGCTTGTAAAGCTGTCTACGATTTCCTGCTGCAGTTCTTCCAGCAGATCGTCCAATGTTTCATAATGTAGATAGAAGGTTTTTCGGTTGAGCATAGCGCGGTCAGTCAGTTCCTTGACCGTGATCTGCTCATAGTCCATCTCGCATATCATATCCTCAAAAGCTCGGCGGATTGCTTCCTTTGTTTTGCGTACCCGAAGGTCGCCCTGATTTGTCTTATCCATAAAAAACTCCTTTTATGCCCCAATTTTATTCCCGGTGTGTATTAAACCTCATTATTTTTTGAACTGGTGTTGTATTTTTCACCTCACATAAATTATAATACACACATAAGAAATAGTCAACGACCAAGAATAAATTTCTGGAGG
>JAFVAA010000114.1 GCA_017476305.1 Lachnospiraceae bacterium | reverse complement strand
CTTTGCCATAAAAACCTCCTGAATGCTCCTCATTTTCGTAGATAAACCTTCTGACTATACTCATCCTCTATACCCGGAAAGAAAATTTATTTCATTTCCGAGTATATTATACCCTTGATACATTCATAGAACAATCTTTTTTTAGAAAAAAACGTAACGCATTTCGTTCCTTATGAGCGTAAATTAATGATAGAATTCCCACTCTAAATATGGTATGATAGGTGTATCAAGCAATGCATCCCTTTGACATGACAACGAAAGGATATACCATGAAAAAATTTTTCAGCATCCCGCTCTGCCTGTGTTTCGTGACCGACCTATTAACCGGCTGCAGCGAAAATTCATCAAACAGCGAGCTTCCCACTCTGACACTCGCTCTGAGAGAGGGGATTTATTCGGATGTCATCCGTGAATGCATCCATACATTTGAACAAAAAAAGCTTTTACACTGCGAAATATTGGAGTTATCAGAGGATGAGCTTCATTCCCTGGTCGCGCAGGATGCGGATCAGAAAAGCGGAGCCTATGACCTCTGCATGGTAGACGGCTCCTGGATGGCAGAGTATACCCACGACGGGATTCTGGCAGATTTAAGTGAGCTTGGATATGAAATAGACGAAGATATTATCCCCGCCACCACAAAGGTCTGCTACCATGAGGATCATGTCTATCTGGCTCCCTACTATGGAAATGTCACTGTACTTCTGTACAATAAAATCATCATCGAACGGACAGGGCACAGCACAGACGATATGGCATGTATGACCGATGTGCTGAAAATTTGCAGGGATGCTACCAGACGGGGACATCTTGGCTTTATGTACCGCGGAGATACCACAAATAATATTGTCGTAGATTTTCTTCCGATCCTTTCCTCGTTCGGGGGCTGGGTGACAGACACAGAGAACCACCCTGTCGTAAATACTCCGGAGTTCGAAAAAGCACTGAAATTTTATTTAGAGCTCATTCATACAGGAAAAGCGGAATCCAGGGATAATCTGATCGTTGCCATAGCAAATAACGCTGCTGCCATGGCGGTGGGCTGGCCCGGCTGGTACACACCTGCGAAAAAGTCTACCGCTGACTACTGTGCCTTTACCGGAAAAGCAGAGAAAGACAGCACAGCCTATAACGCAAACGTATATGGGATCTGGACATTGGGCATACCGGCTAATTCTGCGAAAAAGGATCTGGCGATAGAACTTTTGAACTATCTGATGGATAAAGATGTACAAAAGGAAACGGTTTCCTATGGCGGTGTTCCCTGCAGGTATTCCAGTCTGCGGGATGAAAAGATACTGGAAGAGTTTCCACAGTACGAAGCTGTGTGCAATGCTTTAGAAAATGGAATCTATCGTCCGATCATGGTAGAGTGGCCTGCATTTTATGAAATCCTGGGAACAGAAATGAACCAGATCATAAATGGAGAAAAAGGGATAAAAGAGGGACTTGCAGATGCACAGAGACAGTTAGAAATTCTTTGCAGTGACAGCTAGATGAGTTTTCGAAGCACACAAAAATATTCATTCATCATATCATCAGGGAGGAAACCTATGTCATTTGAAAGTCTGAATTACTACGGCTATAATAAAGAAACCTACAGAAATTGTCTGGAATTTATCAGGGAAACAGATCTTCACCATGCTAAGATTTTGAATATCTGGTTTTCCATTTTATGTATCATTGTATTTTTTCTGTCCGGATTAAATATGTTCACACTGATGTCCGGCAATCCAAAAGTGTACTTATCTTACTTTATTCTGGCAACCATATGGAATATTATTATTGCATTTTCAAAAAAGATTTCAACCACCATGGCGCATATTGCTGTCGTTTTAAATATAGTTTTTTTATACTCTTTTAGTATTTATGCCTCTGTGGTGCAGCCGTACATGTCGGCATCCATTTTTCCTGTAATCATCGTAGTGATCGCTTTTTCCTATATTAGTACTCTTTTTACCGCCGCCATCACCCTTTTAGGCGGCAGTGCACTGTTTCTGTGGTCCTCCTTTGTTTTTAAACCACTGGCGATTACTTACATAGACAT
>JAFVAA010000113.1 GCA_017476305.1 Lachnospiraceae bacterium | reverse complement strand
AGGGGGAGGCCTGTGTTTACCATGATGATTACCATGCTGCAAAGGAAGTCACAAGGCTTTTGACGGGTACTTGTAAAAATATCGCTTATATCGGAGTGACGCCAAAGGACAGGGCAGTGGGAACGGAGCGGCGAAAGGGATTTTTAGAGGCTCTTTTAGAGGCTGGTCTGGAGGAAGTCATAAGGGAGCAGGTGCATTTCCGGATGGAGGACGGTTATCTGGCGATGAATCTGATCTTAAAGGAGAAACCACAGGTGGATGGCGTGTTCTGTGCGACGGATCATATCGCGATAGGTGCCCTGCAGTGCCTGAAGGAAAAGAAAAAGAAGATTCGTATCGTGGGAATGGGGGATTCTGCGACAGCGACCATCGTAGAGCCGGCACTTTCGAGTGTTCACTTTTATTACAGAGAGAGTGGAAAAGAGGCTGCCAGGGTGCTTTTAGAGATGATTGAGAATCAGGTAAAGATGAAAAAAGAGATTAAGATGGGGTATGAAATCGTGGAAAGGGATAGTACGAAAGAATGGTAGTGATGTGAAATCAATCTCACAAAGGGCTGTCTGGCAGACCAGACAACCCTTTTTTGTGTACAGAAAAAATATTTATTGGAGGAACCGGAAAAATCAGATGGATAAAAATGTACGATATGAAGGAAAAAGAATCCCGGAAAACCGACCAAAAATAGTGCAGTTGGCTTTTCAGAAGTTTTTTGGAAGAAAAATTCCATTTTTTTGTATATTTTATACAAAAAATGGATATGATTATTGTAAGAATTGCCAATATACATTTTCGAAAAATACTGTTATGATACTATCAAGATGTGAGAACGATACCACATAGTAATGAGACGGGGTACTGAAAGGAAAACGTTACGATTCGCAGACGGAATGCGGAATGGCTGTGAATCGTAACAGGAAAACCGTCTTACATCATCATGAAAGGGTGGAAGTGATTTGTTTCCTTCCACTGGAAAAAATAGGAGGTAGAAAAATGGACTATGGGAAAGCAGCGAGAGAAGTGCTGGAATGCATTGGCGGAAAAGACAATGTGATTTCGGCTGCACATTGTGCTACGAGACTCAGACTCGTAATTGCAGATAATGCAAAGTGCGATAAGAAAAAGCTGGAAAATGTGGAAGGGGTGAAGGGAGCGTTTGAGGCTTCCGGACAGCTACAGGTAATCTTTGGAACAGGAACAGTAAACAAGGTATTTGCTGAATTTGCACCGCTTGCCGGAGTAGATGCGAATGCTTCGAAGGATGATGTGAAAAAGGCGGCAGCTTCACAGCAGAATATTTTCCTGAGAGCCATCAAAAGCTTAGGTGATATCTTCGTACCGATTATTCCTGCTATCGTAGCGAGTGGTCTTTTGATGGGACTTTTGGAAGGCTTTAACAATGCATTTCCATCTCTGTCAAACTCCGATGTTTATAAGGTCATTCATCTGTTCAGTAATGCGGCGTTTGTCTATCTGCCGATTCTCATTGCAATCAGTGCGGCAAAGATTTTACTTTATAAAAACGATGCTATTAAAGTCATTCTTTAATACAGGGAATTTCTAAAGCTTAATCATCTTTATAAAATTGGATTGTTTTCGTTTTACTGCGGGCAAGAAAGTCCGTTTTTTTATGCTTTCTGGCGATGTGGCGGTAGACCGTCTT
>JAFVAA010000112.1 GCA_017476305.1 Lachnospiraceae bacterium | reverse complement strand
TAAAATCAATGCTTATGTATTTATCATGGAAGTAGTACTGTATTTTTGATGATGGGAGAAAAATCATGCGGAAAAAGCGGAAAGAAAATTTTGTGAGCCGGGTATTAAATGATTTAAGCATTCGAAAGAAGCTGGTCATTTTTTATGTGGTCTGCATCATCTTTCCACTTTTTTTCATGAATGGTCTTTTCGTCCGTTCGCTGATAAATGGGGAACGGAAGGGGCAGGACAAGGATATGGAGCGTGTCGCGGAACGGGTGGAGGAGGGAATCCGAAAACTGGTTTCCGAAGCGGAGACTGGTTCCAATAAAGTATATTTGAATAAAAGACTTTGTGATTTTTTAGAGGTGGAGTATGCTTCGGAATTGGATTATTTTACGGAGCGGTATCAGCTTTTTACGACGACTTTTTTTGAGGAAGGGTTCGCTTCTCCAAACAGCAGCATGGTGATGTATGCAGATAATCCGACGATTGTAAATGGAGGGCATTTCTGGAAGCTGGATAAATCAGAGGTTTGGTATGAACGGCTAAAAGAATCCGGGAGTGATGCCGTTCTTTGCTTTTATTTTTCCGGGAGAAGGGATTCTTTTCTTTCGAATTTCAGGCAGGTTTCCCTGGTGCGAAAGCTGAACTATTTTTCGAAGCGAACGAGGGAGAAAGTCGTCCGTGTGGATTTACAGTATAGTGCTTTTTTAGACCTTTTAGCAAATGTCGGGATGGATGACCTGCCGGTTTATGTTTGCAGTGAGGGCAGGGTTTTGTTTTCAAATAGAAAAAATGTCAGTTACTATAGCGATTTTGACGAACGAAGCAGTGAAATCAATCCGGCATATCAGCAGGATTTTGAACTGTACGGAATGAAATTTCAGATTATGGTGCAGCACTCCTCCGAATCGTTTGTGCTGACTACGATTCAGAAAAATCAGCAGGTGATTTTTCTGCTTTTGAGCCTGAGTCTGATCGTTCCGTTCGTTTTGCTTTTTTTGATCAACCGTTCCTTTACCGGAAGATTGTGGGAGTTAAGCAGGGCATTTCGCAGCAGCGAGAAGGAAGGGGAGCTTACAGAGGTGGAGCATGTCCGGGGAAAGGATGAGATTGGCTATCTGATGGAAAGCTATAATGGTCTGGTCAGGCAAAATAATCATCTGATTAAAACCATTTATGAAGACCGCCTGCATAAACAGGAGATGGAACTCGGAAGAAAGAATGCAGAGCTTTTGGCACTTCGCATGCAGGTAAATCCTCATTTCCTTTTTAATATGCTGGAGAGCATTCGGATGAGCAGTCTTTTGAACCGGGAAAGCAGAACGGCGGAGATGATTGAAAAACTGGCGATGTTAGAGAGGCAGGCGGTGGACTGGGGTTCTGACTTTGAGACGGTCCGAAATGAAATGGGATTCGTGGAAAATTATCTTTCTCTGCAAAGATTTCGTTTTGGCGACCGGTTTTTCTATTCGCTTAACGTGGACGAGGATTGTATGGAGCTTCGGATTCCAAAAATGACGATTCTGACCTTTGTAGAAAATGCGTGTGTACATGGGACGGATCAGAAGCTTACGGAGACCAGGGTTTTTGTTACGATTACGAGAAAGGAAGAATGGGTGGAAATCGAAATCGAAGATACCAGTGGAGGGATGTCTGAGGAAAAGGTGGTATCCATCAGAGAGCAGATGGAAAACTGTACGATAGACATGCTTCGTGAAAGTAAGCACACAGGGATGATCAATGCCTGTCTGCGGTTAAAGATGATGTCAAATAACAGGGTGAAATTCGAGCTGGAAAGTGATGAAGGAATCGGAACATATCTTTTGATAAGACTTCCTGTGGAAGAAATGCTGTGACAGCTATGAATAGTAACAGTAAAATATAGATTTTGAAATTTTGATTTGTCTTATTTAATTTTATGAAAAAAATGAAAGTATTTTAAGCTTGGGGATGTCTGGTATTGAGATTTTTAAAAATCGATATACTGGAGAGCATGGACGAATTTAGGAAAAATGGAATGATAACAGGAGGAAATGGCTATGGCATTGCGGGTACTTTTGGTAGATGATGAAATGATGATTTTAAAAGGCCTGGAGGTTTTGATTGACTGGGAAGCAGAGGGCTGTACTGTCGTAGGAACTGCTTCTACAGGAAAGCAGGCACTTCAGATGCTGGAGGAGATGGAAATTGATCTGGTCATCTGTGATATCAAAATGCCTGAGATGACAGGCCTGGAGCTCTTACAGAAGGTCTACGAGGAAAAGTTAAGCGATGCTTCTTTTGTCATTATGAGCGGCTATAGTGATTTTCAGTATGCCAGGACAGCCATTCATTATCATTGTCTGGAATATATACTAAAGCCTGTGCAGCAGTCAGAACTTTTAGAAATCATTCGCCGGGTAAATCATAAAAAAGATCAGGATACTTTAGAGGAGCTTAGAAATCTTCAGATGATCCGTACCTGCCTCGCACAGTATCTGGGAGCAGTATTTCGGGGAAAGGCAGGAGAAAAGCAGCTTTCGTTTATTTCGAAGCACCTGAAGCTTTCCAGGGAAAATTACTATATTCATATCTCTATGGATGGTCTGGAAATTTTAGAGGAGATGTCCGATGAGGAAATTTCGAATAAAAAAGAGATGATGTTTTCAAACCTAAAGACTTTTTTAGGAGATGACATCGATCATTGTATCCCGGACACCTCGGAATATGAGGAAGAATACGAAATCGGTTTTATCTTTAGTGATTATATGCTAAATGGGGAAAAGCAGTATCCGGGGCGCAGAGAGTATCTGCAGGCACTAAGGTCTGCTGCGGAGAAGGAGCTCAATGTACCGGTGGTGCTTTTGGTCGGGAAATGTGCTTCTGATATCACTTCTCTGGCGTACTCCTACAGCAGTGCATGTACTCTGAGATCCTTTAAAGGATTTCAGGCGCAGAAGGAAATTTACTTCTATGAAGAGGATGTTCAGGTAAGACAGAGATCGGCGAAGCTAAATATCTGTAAGGAAGCAGCGGATGCCCTGGTGGAGGCAGTGCGTTTAAATGATACGAAGGAGATAGAAAACCGGGTGGAGCTTTTGTTTCGGGAGATGGAAGAAAATCAGATGGAGGAACGGATGATTTCCATGAATATAGATTATATGCTTTTCCAGCTGATTCATCTGGCAGTAGAGATTGACGGTTCGGTAGAGCAGAACATGGTGCTGCAGTACATCAGTGACCGGTCTTCCCATAACGGGATTACCAGAGGTAGTAAAAAGCATCTCCATGAGTTCTGCTGTGCATATGCGGAATATCTTTCCCAGCTCCGGAAAAAATCGACGAAGGGAATTTTAGGGGATATCATTAGAGAGGTACAGGAGCATTATGCGGAAAATCTGACACTAAGAGAGCTGGGACAGAAATATTTTGTCAATAGCTCTTATTTAGGACAGATTTTCAGAAATAAATATGGACAGTCTTTTAAGGATTATTTAAACAGCTACCGGATTGGGGCAGCGGCAAAAATCCTTTTGGATACAGATAAACGTGTGCTGGATATTTCGGAAGAGGTCGGGTATCAGGATGTAG
>JAFVAA010000111.1 GCA_017476305.1 Lachnospiraceae bacterium | reverse complement strand
TGGACTCTGCCGCCATCTACCAAAATACTCCCTCTGATCTGCACATCTGCATCCGTACACAGAAGGGAGCCGCCACGCTCTACCAAAATATCTCCCTCAATGATCGTCGGTTTATCAATCAAAACCGTCTTTCCGAGGGAAGCCGTAATTCCCTTATAGCAATCCTGCATTTCAAATTCAGGAAAGAAATACTGGAGCATTTTATAGCGGATATCAAAGCCACTATTCCTAAAATCCATGTATAAATCCCTTGCATACTCTGTATCCTTCCTTTTTATCGCTTCATGAAAATCACGGAAAAACGCAATCTCTGCTTCTGACATATGAAAAATCTGCCGATAATTTTCCATCACCTTTTCGCAATACTCCATAGACCATACTGCCAGAGAATATAACTGGTACAAATCTAAAATAAAGCAATACTGTACTTCCTTTGTTCTAAGGATCTTTATCGTCTCAGCCAGACGAAACTCAAAATTATTATTAATATCGATCAATATTTTCTCTCTCTGATCCTTCGGAAGCGCAATACATTCCAAAAAATAATCATAACGGTCAGACAGCTCCGTCATAGACTTCATATTTCCTACCGCCAGAACGCCTATTCCATAGGCATATAAGTAACGGAATCCCAGACTGCGGCTGACAAAAGGATGATTCACCCTTTCCAGCTCATTACTTCTGCTCTTTAAGTATCCTAATATATCCATTTGCCAGATTCCTTTCCTTTGATCCATTTATCAAAATTCTATGACACAACAGATATATTATACTATCTATTTCTGCCAAACGCAAGAAAACTGTCGATTTTTGTCTTATCTCCCCAGTCTCGTACTGATATTTCTAAGAATCATCGCCTCTGCTCTTTTCGCATATCTCATAAAATAACTATTTTCCTTCCCGGAAGGTTTATAGTAATTTAAATTCAGAAATGTCAAAAGCCTTCCCTGCGATAATGCTGTATTCAGCTCCAGATTCATGGGAATCACCCCTATTTCACTGTAGGAAATATGAAATTCCTTACAGATTTTAGCAAGATTCCACGAATAGTCGGGAAGGTAGCTCCCAATCAGGAATACAGCTTTCTCCTTTAATGATTCATAATTGGCAAAAAAATATGCAAAGTCCTCGGGATTCTGTGTCAGATTGACTACAATCAGATCCGCATCGTCTAAGATCAGGCTCGAGCTGAGATTTTGATTTGTTTCTGTATCTACAAAAATAAAATCCGCAATCTCCTCCAGAGCACGAAACAGATCATTATGTACCAGATTGAATTCATAGTCAAAGACCTCTTTATTTACAATTCGGCTTTGTGGCAAATAATGCATGGCAGAAAACAACAGCGGAGTGAGTGCCTCTTTCACCACCTTTCCTTTCACCTCGCCTGAATAGATTCTTTTCAAAAGATACTCCATCCCGTTTCTGTCATAGTAAGCTCCTTTTTCCCGCAGATATTCCTTTTCCTTCGATTCCATCAAAATATCCGCAAGACTTCGCAAGCTATAATGATTTTCCAAGAGGATGCTTTTTCCTCTCTTTCCAATAGCAGACAAAGCAGAGATGCATGCCATGATCGTCGTGACACCCACACTGCTTCGTACAGGGCTCCAAAAACTTATTTTCATTGATCCTCCTCATAGCCCGCTATGCCATATCCCACGGTTTGACCTCCATCAAACTAGATTTATCATACTAAAAAAGACTTCCCATCGTAAAGTCTTTTCTTGCATTTTTTCAATTTTCTCCATATCTCACAAACGATTTTTCTTATTTTGTTTCAATGACACAAAAAACACCTTTTTAAAAAGGGTATTTTTTCTTCCATCCCCTTTTTAAAGGTGTTTTTAAATCATCCTTTCGATAAACTTCTGCTTGCTGCGGAAAAATGTACGCAGTCCCTCACTCATTTTCCTCTCATGTACCATAAGCCGATAGGTCAGACAGATCACCCATTCCCATTCCTTCCCGCCAAAACCTTCCCCTCTCTGGAACTTCAAAAATCCCAAAAAGAGGAACAAAAAAGGCTCTCCACAGATTCCGGTATACTGCTCCAAAGCGCACTCCCCCGGCTTTTCCAACCAGCCACTGTAGCTGCGGTAGGGAACATAAGCCGCTTTTATCTGCTGATAGATCTTTTCCTGCTCTTCATAGAAACGAAAAAGCTCTAAAAGGACACTCTCTTCCGTGCGATCCGTCTCATAAAAGGCCAAAAGCTCTAAAAGAATATTT
>JAFVAA010000002.1 GCA_017476305.1 Lachnospiraceae bacterium | reverse complement strand
ATGTACTATTACAGTTTTCTTTTTATTTATATTCTTTTTAGTTTTTTAAGATATGGGAGTTTTAATTGGTTCCAGAGTATCTACCGGTGTGGCTGCCTGTATTTACGAATGTTTGACTGCAACCGCCTTTGGATTTTTAACCCGCTGTATATGTACTGCTACGGGTACTTCTCTCATTTCCGGTGTATCATTCCTATCTAAAGGAGAGAATGCAGCAAATACATTCATCCCCAATAGAACTGCTCCTAAAACACTAAAAATTAACCGCTTTCTCATACGCATCCTCCTGAAAATTAAAAGCAATCTGTCCTGTTCTTGATTCTGCCTTTAGACTTTTTTTGAAAAACTCCTGCCTTTTCCTGTCTTCCCTCACCTTTTTGTCCATGCAATCACATTTTTCCCCTGGATCTAAATTCGCATTACATAAAGGACAAACATTGTAATATGCCACACTAACCACCTCCTACTTCTTATTTTTTTCTATTACTGCATCTACAACATCCATAGGGATAGCAAATTTTTCCGCAAACAAATATTTGCTTGCTTTTCCCTGACCATATGCAAAATTCCCCTTTTCTCTGGCAGAGGAATTTAATTCTCTTATGGTCTGATATGCCTTATTTTCTGCACAGCCTAATAATGTTTTGACATCTGCACAAGTTACATAAGTTGTTAATACTGAACCCAATACTCCGGGTGCTGTTGCTAATGCCGACATCCTACCGCCTCCTTTCACATATTTTTCTGTTCATGTTCTGCCTCCGATAAATCCTGCTTCACAAATTGATCAAGCGATATTCCAAAGAAATCAGCCAATTGCATTATTTTTGTCAAAGGAATTTCCACCTGTCCGCTCTCATACTTGCTTACCACAGAATATTTTGTCTTTATAAGGTCTCCGATTTCCTTTTGTTTGAACCCGTTCTTTTCTCTCAGGTGCTTCAAGTTTCTTGCGCACATAGGTTTTGGCGGTCGCAAATCCTTTCGCAGCAAATCATCTATCGTTGTTTCATAATGATCTGCAAGTTTTATCAGCTTTTCAATATCTGGTTCTATCTCTCCTTTCTCATAGACACTGGCTGTCTGCTTCGACACCGAGAGAAGTTCTGCTATATCCTTTTGCATCTCCCCATTGCGTTCTCGTAAAAACTTTAGGTTTTGTGCCAGATACATTCACCTCACCTCCGGAAGATTTTTCTTTACCCAATTCTTCAAGTTCTGCGCAATTCCCTCTAACTCCCCAAGATTTTTCACAACAGCGAGCATTTCGCTCTTTTCATCCTCTGATACAACACCATCAGCAACAATTTTCAGAAGCTTTTGCTTTGTTTCATCCGTCTTTTCAAAAGAAGACATTGCCATAATAGTGATTCGATCAAGACTCTGCACATCTGCTTTTTCATAACATTCTCCGATTGGACACATCTCTGTGCAGTAATAATTCCGAAGCTCCGGAGCATTATACAAATCTGCCATCAAATGAGCCTCTTCTGGATATGGATTTGCAACACCACTTTCAATCCGGTAAAGCCTACCTCTGTCAATGGACATCAAATCAGCTGCCCCTTCCCTGCTGCTTAACTGCTCATTGTGTGCTGATGCCTTGCATCGTGCCTGATAAAACACATTGGATGCTGTCTTCGCCGTAATGTTTGACATTTTCTTTATCACCCCCATAGTGTAAAGTTTTTATAAAGATTTGTTCTCAGTCGGGACATCCGAGATTAAAAAAAGATCGTCACCACAATAATTTAGGGCTTTTTTTATCCGTAAAGCCACTTCAAGTGATGGATTTTTATTCGCACTATTCTCAATCTGTGTATAGTGAACTCTCGATATTCCAACTATATTTGCTAGTTCCTGTTGTGTAAGATTTTGTTCCTTTCTTACACTTTTAAGTTTCACTCTCATTTAATCACCTCCAGTCGTTAATCGGAACTTGCTCTTTTATATTAGTCCCAATTAGGAACATTGTCAAGTATTTTTGTTGCTTTTAAGAACATTTTTTCAAAAAAGGTTTCCACTGGAAACATCTATGCTATAATTATTAAGGGAGGGTTTATCTATGATTTCAGAAAAAATACGCAAATTAAGAAAGAAATCCGGTTTAACACAGCAAGAATTAGCTGATGCTTTGCATATTGCTAGATCGACATTGGCAGGATATGAAACAGAAAAAAAAGAACCATCATATGATGTAATAAGTAAGCTTTCTCGGTATTTCAAAGTATCTACGGACTACTTGCTTGATTCTGGATTATTTGAAGAGAAAACATATGCACTTATTTCATTATATAAATTTGCTATTATTGATAATTTATACAAAGGTGGATATATATCGTCCTCTGTAAAAAAGAAGATTTGTGAATGTTCAAATGACGATTGTATAGATTTTTTATCAGCATTTATTGTAGATTTAAGTGGCACAACGAACGAAATTCACTACAGTATAAAATCACAGATTTCAAAACTTGGTAACGAACTATACTATACATTGACTAGAGAGCAGTTAAAAGATATCCAATATGTAAGTTTTGATGAATTGGTAAAGAATCATGAACAGGCTAGTATTATTGATGATATAGAAAATCTACCACCTGATGAACAGCAAAAGATACGAGACTATATCTCAATGTATCATAAGCTTAACTCAACTAAAGAAAGTAAAGTGGCAAAATAATAAGCCTCGAATGGTACCGAGGCTTAAAAGGAGAAACCTAATTATTTTCAATATTTTTATTTACGAAAGGAAAATGAAATAATGTCAGTATTGGATTTTTTTAAAGGAAAGCAATATAAAGAAGAAAGAGATACTATACAACAAAAATTACAGGACTTAGAATCAAAACTAACACCAGAAATATGGGATAATATTAAACTACAGGAAAGCACATCTCAGCTCAAAAAGGAATACGAAGAGCTTCAAAAACAAATCGAGGCTGCAAAAAACGAATATCTTCATGGAAAAAAATATCTCGAAGAACAAATTAAAGAAAAAAAAGCTCTAATTGTTCAACTAGACGATGAGATTTTAGTACAAGAATTCGGTCTGTATACACCTCGCTATGAAATCGCTACAGCTTTGGGATATAAAGAAGTATTACAAAGCATCCGCACAAAACAAAAAGAAATGATCAAGAGCAAAACCGCAGTAACCGGCAGCACTAATTGGACCGTAGACGGTAATGCCTCAAAAGGCAAGAAAATGGTATCAGATACCCAGAAACTCCTTCTTAGAGCATTTAATAGTGAATGTGATGAAATAATTTCCAAGGTAAAATATTCAAATTATGATGCTTCAAAGAAAAAAATAGAGAAATCCGTTGAAACCATTTCTAAGCTTGGAACCATTATGTCAATATCAATCACCCCTGCATATAAAGATTTAAAATTACAAGAATTATGTCTTGTATTTGAATATCAAATGAAAAAACAGGAAGAAAAGGAAGAGCAGAGAGAAATTCGTGAGCAGATGCGAGAAGCTGCAAAGCTTCAAAAAGAAATCGAGGCTCAAAGAAAAAAGATTGAAAAGGAACAGTTCCACTATCAGACGGCATATACTAAGATATGCGAACAATTAGAAAATGATTCTAGCAACCAAGAATACATAAAAAAGAAAGAAGAACTTGAAGCACATCTGTCTGAAATAGATAAGTCCCTTCGGGATATTGACTATAGGGAAGCTAATCAAAGGGCTGGTTATGTATATATAATTTCTAATATCGGTTCGTTTGGTGAGAATGTATATAAAATAGGAATGACCAGAAGGCTAGATCCACAAGACCGAGTAGATGAATTGGGCGATGCATCCGTTCCATTCAAATTTGATGTCCATGCAATGATTTTCTCAGATGATGCCCCAGCACTTGAGGCAGAACTTCATAGAGCATTCTCTGATAGAAAATTGAACATGGTTAATCAAAGAAGGGAGTTTTTCAATGTTTCTCTGGATGAAATAAAAGATGTTGTCCAGAAAAATTTCGATAAAACCGTAGAATTTATAGATGTTCCTGATGCTGAACAGTATAGAATCAGCTTAAAAATGAAAGAGGCTAGTCAAAATGATATTATATAAGGAGATTCTTCTATGCCTGCCTATAAATATACTTTGAAAGACGGTAAAACTACTCTATGGCGTGCAAAATTCTATGTGACGGATTGGACCGGAACTAAAAAGCAGATATGCAAACGAGGTTTTAAGACACAAAGAGAGGCAAAGGATTTTGAAAGGAATTATCTGGAACAATTAAAGACCAGCAGCGACATTATGTTTTCAGAATTAGTTGAAAACTACATGGAGGATATGTCTCACAGATTAAAGCCTACTACTATGGCAACAAAAAAACATTTGATTGAAACAAAGATAATTCCATATTTTGCAAAGCTGAAGACATGTGATATAGATACGATTCGAATAAGGAAATGGCAGAATGAGCTCCTTGGGTACAGGGATGAAAAAGGAAAACCATTCTCACAGACCTACCTTAAAACAATCCATAATCAGTTATCCGCAATACTAAACTATGCCGTATCACACTATGGTCTGCGTACAAATCCATGCCATGCAGCAGGAAGTATTGGTAAAGGTCATGCCGATGAAATGCGTTTCTGGACACAGAAAGAATATGAAATCTTCTCTAAAGCAGTTCAGAAATCGGCAATCAAACTGGCTTTTGATATTCTGTTTTATAGCGGAATTAGAGAGGGAGAACTTCTGGCTCTTACTCCAAAAGATATTCTTTCGGACAAAAAAATTGATATTAACAAAAACTATGCCAAGATAGATGGGGAAGAACTCTTTCTTATCCCAAAAACAGACAAAAGCAATCGGATCATATCGATACCAGACTTCTTATATGATGATATACAGGAATATATCTCCAAACTGTATGGCATAAAAAATACCGACCGAATATTTTATTTTACAAGATCTGCTCTGCAGAAAGACATTAAATATTATGCAGAAAAAGCCGGGCTGAAACCAATCAGAGTTCACGATCTCCGGCACAGCCATGTTTCATTATCTAAGGGTTATTTCTGGGACAGTCTAGCCGACTGCCTCAGATAGCTCTTTTTCTTTTGCCGCCTGTTCACGCTCTTTTCTACGTCTCCAATAAGTACGATTCCATGCACGCTTACGGCGTTTGCGGTCTTCTTCTTTTATCTGTTCGGGAGTAAGCTCCGGCATCGGGATATCCAGCTTTCCTACATACTTGAGATAAATATCAATCTGCTGGATTCTGTCGCCGGTAGATTTGTCCGCTTCGTGTACCACGATTTTATCTACAAATTCATGAATCATAGGAGTAGTAAGCTCTGTGAAATCTGTGTATCGGTGTACAAGTTCAATAAACTTATCTACATTATCAGCATTCTCCTGATAGTCATTCAAAGCCTTTTCTAAAGTATTTACTGATAATTCCAATTCACTTTGTTCTGCTTCGTAGTCAGCTAAAAGCATTTCAAACCGCTTGTCGCTTAATTTCCCATTCACATTGTCCTCATAAATTTTCTTAATGAGGGTATTTAATTCGTTGATACGTTTCTGCTCTCTGGAAAGACGCTTTTTCAGTGCCTTAGCTTCGCTCTCCTGTTGAAGTTCTGTAGCACTACGAACCTTTTCAATAAACTCTGCTTCATGTTCCATCACATAAGTGCTGGTAGCCTTTATGACATCCAAAAGCAAATCACGGATAACATCTGTTCTCACATGATGTTGTGTACATCTGTTTTCAAATTTGCTCTTTGCCTTACTGTAAGTGGAGCAGGTGTAATTGTCCTGTGCGTTGGTGTACTTTCCGGTAGGATTTCCATATTTATCTTTCTTTTCGTAACCACCGGTACGATGATTGAACATCTTGGCACCACAGTCGGCACAATAAACTAGTCCGGTTAAGGGATTGATGTCACCTTTCTTGCTGGGGCGGTGCTTGGTCTCACGGATTTTCTGAACAGTAAGCCAAGTCTCTT
>JAFVAA010000110.1 GCA_017476305.1 Lachnospiraceae bacterium | reverse complement strand
TATGAGATGACGGGATGGAATACCAGAGCCGATGGAAGTGGGATTACTGTAAAACCGGGAGCCGATTTATCGAAGGTATTTTCGGAGGGAACGGAAGCTGTGCTTTATGCAGTCTGGAAACCGGCTGAAAATACTGAGTTTACACTAAAGCTCTATAAAGAAAGCACGAAGGAGCTCATAAAAACTCTCGTGTTAAAGGGAATCACCGGAGAAAAGGTATCTTCTGCTATCTCCAGAATTTACGAAAAAACGCTGGGGGAGGATCAGATCTGGCAGTTCTATGAAGGATATGAAGTGGCCAATAAAGACATTCTGGATGAGATCATAAAGCCGGACGGAGGGACACAGCTTTCCTGCAATCTGGTTACCAGAACATGTGAGGTGACATTGATCGGAGAAACGAAGGGAACAGGGCAGAAGGTGTCTTCTGAAAAGCTTACCTATAAAGATTCCTATACTTTACCAGAGGAATTGGGAAATGGTACGATTCATGTCGACAGATACCGGGACAGCGAAGGGAAAACCTATGAGACCGGAGAAAAGGTGACGCTGGAGAAAAATAAGACCTTTTATGTGCAGCATTTGATCAGCTTTTTTTCCGATACGGAGGAGTTAAAGGAGAGGGCGTGTTATATAGATCATGGAGAAAAATTGACACTTCCTGTTTTAGAGAAGAAAGGATATCAGTTCTTAGGATGGAAGGAAAAGGATCAGGATACTGTCTATGCAGGGGATTCTTTAGGAGCTGTTTTAAAGGGCTATGAGCTTTATGCTGTCTGGTCAGAGCCGCTTTCTTATCAGATTGCCTATGAGGTTGAGGATCATTTGGTGAAGATAGCAGAGAATCAGGTAAGTTCCTATCAATATGGAACGGAAACTTTGTTACCTGATAAAATGCAGGTGATCGTAGAGAACGGATATGAATTTAAGGGATGGTATCTGAAAGGAGATCCGGCGCAGACGCTGATTACGAAAATCTCTCAGGAGCAGACAGGAAATCTGATCCTAAAGGCAAAGCTGAGTAAAGCAGATTTCTCAAAGCCAGATGCGGAAAAAACGTCTGAAAATGGATCGCAGACAGGGGAAGAAAAAAATGCAGAGACCGTAAGCACAGCAGACGGGACGAAAAATTCTGAAACCGAAACAGCATCCGATAAAAACACAAATAGCCAAACGGAGTTTGAAGTCTCTGCTCCGGATTCTCTGAAGCAGAATTCAAATACTGCAATAAGTAAGAGCATCACCACTTTCTGGTCAGGAAAAGTCAAATATCAGGTCGTATCACAGAAAAAGAAAACTGTAACCGTAACAGGAACGAAAGGGACGGCTTCCTCACTCACGATTCCTGTAAAGGTTCGTTATCAGGGGAGTACCTATTCCGTAATCTGTGTGGGAAAAAAAGCATTTTATAAGAACAGTACGATAAAAAAGCTCGTAATCTCTTCCGGTATTCAGAAAATTGATGCTTCTGCGTTTGCACAGATGAAAAAGTTAAAACAGGTCACAATAGGAAAAGGCGTAACAAGTATTGGGAAAAAAGCGTTTTATGGTGATAAAGGGTTAAAGACAGTGAAAATTTTGTCCTCAAAATTGAAAACGGTACAGAAAACAGCTTTTAAAGCCATAGGAAAAAAAGCGGTATTTAAAGTGCCTGCAGGGAAAAAGACAGCTTATAAAAGGATTTTACCTATGTAAACGGAGCATTTTAAATATCATAAGGATAATGTAATTTCCTTTTTGCCAGGCTGGTATTTTCGATAGGTGATACCGGCAGACTTCATCATTCGTTTCGCTGCCAGAACAGAAGATGTATCTGCGTATTTATCACTTACATAGATCACTTCGGAGATACCGACCTGGATCAATGCTTTTGTACATTCATTACATGGGAAAAGAGTGGTATAGATCTTTGCATGCTTCATATCTGTACCGGCATAGTTCAGAATTGCATTTAATTCTGCATGGCATACATACAGGTATTTGGTTTCAAGCTCGGAGTCGGCTTCTCTTTCCCATGGATATTCATCATCAGAGCATCCGCGCGGCATTCCGTTGTATCCGACGGAGAGGATTTTATTATCTTCACTAACGATACATGCACCGACGCTGGTATTCGGATCTTTGCTTCTTTCTGCCGAGAGGAGAGCGATCCCCATAAAGTATTCATCCCAAACTATATAGTGTTCTTTTTTCATAGGAAAATCCTTTCCAC
>JAFVAA010000109.1 GCA_017476305.1 Lachnospiraceae bacterium | reverse complement strand
TTTAATTCGTCAACCTTTTTCTGTATTTTCCCCGGAATCGTTACGCTTTAAGTTTCACTTCACAGCACGCTCACAAAAGGCACATGCCCCATAAGCCTCAGATAAACATATGCCTATCCTTACAAATGGATGCCCTTGATTTTTTTTAAATCAGGGGGTTGACTTTTTAGACCTTCTGTTTTATAATCGGTTTACATAGTAAACGTAACTTTTACAGGAGGAAGACCAACCATGAACACCCGAACAGATATGAAAAAAAGAAACGGCATTGAACTTTTAAGAGGACTCAGCATCACAGGAATCGTTCTATACCATCTGACACCAAAGCTCTGTCCCGGAGGCTTTTTAGGCGTACTCCTTTTTTTCGTCCTGTCCGGTTATTTAATGTATGTTACATGCGAAAACGAATGGAGAAAAGGGACGTTCCATATTGTTCACTTTTACAGGAAAAGGCTCCTAAAAATCATACCACCTCTTTTTTTCATGGTAATGGTAATCTGCAGCTATCTGACCATCACAAAGAACAGCTGTATGGCAGGTATATGGAAAGAACTCTGCAGTATCTTTTTGGGCTTTGACAATTGGTGGCAGATTGGAAAGCACGCATCCTACTTTTCCAGGCTTGCGGCTGCCTCCCCCTTTACCCATCTGTGGTTTTTAGCGGTTGAAATGCAGTTTTACCTGCTTTGGCCTTTCCTTTTTGTCCTCTATAAAAGGAGCAGCGAACACATCGGCGGGGAAAAAATGTGCTTTCTCTTTCTCGGGCTCGCATTTCTTTCTGCCGGAAAAATGTTTATCCTGTATCATACCGGTGACGATCCGTCCCGTGTATACTATGGGACGGATACCATGTCCTTTTCCTTATTTATCGGAAGTTTTTTGGGGGCATACAGACAGGAGTATTTTTCAAAGCGGAAAAGCAGAAACGGAGTTTTCCTTTTCTGCTCCCTTTTCACGGCATGCCTCTTTCTTTTCGTAAAGGGAGAAGCTCCTTTTCTGTACAAAGGAGGAATGTTTTTTATCAGCCTGTTCTTCGCGGCATTTCTCCATCTGACAGAAAGCAAAGAAGAAGCAGAAAATAAAGACTTCCAGTTTTTTTTCCTCTCCCTGCTTGGAAAAAACAGCTACTCCATCTACCTCTGGCACTACCCGCTTATTTTTTTAACTCTGCCTGGAGCATCTTAAAAATAGTATAAAAACCACTTTGGCAGGCTTTCATCTGTATCAGTTCCTAAGAAGCGGCATGTGCATTTTATTAACGAAAAAAGGCTGTTTTTTTCGTTAATGAGTATAAATTAAAGAAAGGACTGCAGCATTATGAAAAAACAAATGGAAAAATCAACCCCCCATACGGAAAAATCAAAGGCATCAAAAACCTTCGATATGTCCTCTTTAAAGGAAGAGATAAACCGTACACGAAAAACAAAAAAATACAGAACACGAAAAAGATACCTTCAGACAGCCGTTCTAATTTTATGTACAGCCATCACCTTTTTCGGAATCCTTACCACGCCTGTCTCTGATGAGGATATCCTAAAAAAGGAACTGAAAAAACATGCAGAGCTTTTAAAGGAAACAGAGTGTACAGAAATTTCTCCGGAAAATCTCTCCGGCAGCAGGATTGTATCTGCAGCAGAAAAAAAGGAAACACCGGGATCTGGGACTGCCTCCGATTCTTTCCCACAGCCACCGGAAAAAAAGGCTGGCAGGAATACCCGGAAATCCAAAAAGAATACCGGAAAAATAACCGTCATAGGCGACTCAGTCTTCTTAGGAGCGGCACTGGAATTTAAAAAAATACAGAAAAGTTCGGTCATTGATGCCAAAATTTCCAGACAGGTCTGCCAGGCACTGAATGTAGCGAAAAAATTAAGAAAACAGAAAAAGCTGGGAGATACCATCATCATTTCTTTAGGAACAAACGGACCTTTCAACATCAGGACCGGAGAAGCACTGATAAACTACTTCGGAACCGACAGACAGATTTTCTGGATCAACGCATATAGCAGAAAGGAAGAAATTCCGGACTCCGTAAACCAGAACATTCAAAAGCTTGCAGAACAATATAATAATCTGACCGTCATCCCCTGGAATAAGGAGGGAAAAAAGCATACGGACTGGTTCTATCAGGACGGTACCCATCTGAACGAAAGGGGGCAGAAGGGCTTTGCCAAATTCGTCAATAAATACTTATCCGGCCTGTAAGACAGCAGCTTTAGTGCGGCTGCTGTCTATCCAATGCCTTTACATTTTTCCCATCCAAACGTCTGTCCAGCCATTTATTGCAGAGATGGGCAAGCACTGCCACCACAGGCACGCCGATAAACATGCCGACCACTCCGAAATAGGCGCCCCCCACGGTC
>JAFVAA010000108.1 GCA_017476305.1 Lachnospiraceae bacterium | reverse complement strand
TTATCAATCATCAAATCTCCCGGTGCTCTGTCATGATTTTGAATCAAAGCTTCCAGACACTGCTTCACAGCCTCCGCATCCATAGTTCTACCACTGTGGAATTTCACACCATCCTGTAAGGTCAGCTTCCATGTCAGCTCGTCCAAATTTTCCCATTCCTTCGCAAGCCACGGTTCAAGCTCCATGGAATCGGAATAGTGCACAAGCGTCTCTCCCACCCCATAGCGGATACATGCCCAGCCTGCATAATCCTCGAGCGGATTCACACTTGGCTCTGCATTCTCCGGATTAAAGGTCGTATCTCCGATGGTCATCGTCTTTTTTTCATCCGGATTACTCTCTGACGATACACTGGCCGCCTCCTGATTCCCCTGATTTTCCGACTCTCCTTTTCCGCAGCCGGTCACAGAAAGAAATGCCACACAGCACGTAAGTAAAACTGCAGTCACCTTCTTTGTCATTTTTAATTTTCTCATAATTTTATATTCCTCCTTTTTTATCCCCTTTGACACATCGATGTCATATGGGTTATGGTTATTTCATAGTAAAAACACATGTCAGTCTTCTGATACCACCATAAATGAAAGCAGGTTTACTTTTCAGCCTCCTTTTTGATGTTTAGCATTCATCATAATATGCTGTCCACCAGCTTTTTTGTATAAGCCTGCTTCGGTCTATGAATGATTTCCTCCGGAATCCCTTCCTCCACGATTCTGCCACGATGCATCACGAGCATCCGGTCACAAAACGTCTGCACGAGAGCAATATCATGACAAATAAACAAAATCGATAGCCGGAGCCTTTCTTTCAAATCCGATAGTAAAAGCAGTATCTCCCTTTGAATCACAGCATCCAGTGCAGAAGTCGCTTCATCACAGATGAGAACACGGGGACGAACCGCTATAGCACGTGCAATCGCTGCTCTTTGGCACTCTCCCCCGCTTACCTGATGAGGGAAACGATCTGCATAAGAAGCCGGAAGTCCACAAAGGGAAAGCAGACGCTCCACCTCTTTCCTGACTGCCGCACCAGACATTCCCTGATTTTTTAAACCTTCCCCTATTCCATCCCCCAGCTTCTGCCGTGGATCAAAGGATTCTACAGGTGTCTGAAATACCATCTGTATCTCTTTGTATATTTGTCTTAGCTCTTTTCCCTTTCTCTGTGTAATCTCCCTCCCGTCCAAAAGGACACTTCCTTCTGTCGGTGCCGTCAGACAGGCAATCATATCTGCCACGGTCGTCTTCCCGCTTCCGGATTCTCCTACAATTCCCAGACACTCCCCCGCTCCCAGCACAAAGCTCACATCTTCCACAGCAGTAGTTTTCGTCCTTCTGCGTCCTCCAAACACTTTGGACAGATGTTTTACCTCTAATACCGGCTGCATCCTCATTTCCTCCCTATTTCTAAAATATCTAAAAAGCATCCGTTTCTTGCTCCACCACTTCTCCGTCCTTCAGTACCAGAATCCTGTCTGCCATTGCCCTCGCCACCCCGATATGATGTGTCACGAGAACGATAGAAGTATCATAAATCTCCCGCACACGAAGCATTTCCTCTACCACCTGCTTCTGCACATATCCATCCAGCGCACTTGTCGGCTCATCTGCCAAAAGGACCTTCGGATGCAGAAGCATCGCTGCCGCAATCCCGACTCTCTGCTGCATACCTCCTGAAAGCTCAAAGGGATAACAGGAAAGAATCCTCTCTCCGTTTTCAAACCCGATTTTCTGAAACAGGGAAAGTGCCTTTTCCCGAAATTCCACCTTTGTCACTTTTTCATGCGCCCGCATACTCTCATAAAGCTGTGCCCCCATCGTCCGAACCGGACAGAAAGAACTTCCGGTATTTTGAAAAATCATCCCAAGCTCTGCTCCATTCCATTTCCGAAGCTCTTTCTCCGAAAGCTCCAGAAGATTTTTCCCATAATACCGTATACTTCCCCGCGTCACCATGCCTGCAGAACCTAAAAGCCCCATAGCCGCTTTTATCAAAGTGCTTTTCCCGCTTCCAGACTCTCCTGCGATGACGAGGATTTCGCCCTTTCCCAAAGAAAAACTCACATCCCGCACAACCGGCAGACCGTCATAGCAGATTTCCACCTGCTCATATGCTAATATCTCATCCATATCTTTCTCCCCAAAAAACTAATCTGCTCTCCTTCCCAGCCACTATAATATCCAGAGCAAAACCAGCAAGCCCACTTTAACTTCCTTGGCTCCTCACCCAAAGGAGGATTATATCACCAGTTCATCGCATCTTCGGATCCAGATAATCCCTCACAGCATCTCCCAAAAGATTAAAAATCATCACAGAAAGAAAAATGGCAAATCCCGGTGCGAACACCACCCAGGGCACCGTCTGCAAAAGACTTCGCGAATCACTCATCATACTTCCCCACTCAGCCATCGGCGGTTTTGCCCCAAGCCCTAAAAAGGAAAGTCCGGCAAGCTCCATCATCATCGTACCGATATCGAGCATCGAAGTCACGAGCACCGGGCCTAAAATATTAGGCAGAATATGCCTGAAAAGCATTTTCCACGTGCTGCTCCCGGAAAGTTTCACTGCCTTCATATAGGTCATTTCTTTTTGTGCCAGTGTCTGGCTTCTGGAGATTCTGGCGTATTTCGGCCATGAAATCGCCACTAAAGCAATGATTGCATTCTGCAGCCCGCCACCCAGCACACCTGCCACCGCCAGAGCAAACACTAACCCAGGAAAAGCGAGAAAAATATCAGAAATACGCATCAAAAGCCCGTCAATCCATTTCCCATAAAAACCACAAATCATTCCCACAAAGGTTCCAAATACCGTAATCACCGCCACCAGAAAAAGAGTCCCTAAGATACTGGTCCTGCTGCCTATAATCACACGCGACAGCATGTCTCTCCCATACCGGTCTGTCCCCAAAATATGATGAACAGAAGGTGCAGCCAGAGCCTGTTCCAGATTCTGTTCGTAGGGATCATACGGACAAAGCCATCCGGAAAAAACAGAGCAGAGAATCAAAAGCCCTGCGAAAAAGCCAAATAGAAAAAGACGTTTTCTGATACTGCTTTTGTGCATCTTCTGTTCCGGACTTTTTTGTATACCCGGAAACCTCATTTTTTTATCCTTCATTTTTGCCTCCATGCCGAAGCACTTTTTTTGCATAGCAAACCATGTTCGCATTGGTTTACTCTCCCTATATTCCTCGGGTGCGAGTGCGCTTCGAGTTATCATAACGCTTGCTTTTGCTTTCGCGACTATTTATCTTTACTGCTGCTGAACACGCGGATCAAAAACATGATAGAAAAGATCCGTCACCAGATGGACAAACACATAGATAATCGCCATCCACACGACATATGCCTGAATCATCGGATAATCGCGCATCATAATCGAATCTACGGCGAGTTTTCCTACACCATCCCACATAAAAATACTCTCTATGATGGCAGTCCCACCCAAAAGGCTTCCGATGGAAAGAGCCAAAAGAGTAAGAATCGTAAGCATCGAGGTTTTCAGTACGCTGCCCCACAGAATCACAGAATTCTTCACACCTCTCGCCTTTGCCTCAAGTACATAATCCTTTTGCAATTCCTCTAAAATCGTCGCACGAACCTGCCGCAGATATTTCGCAGACATAGAAATGGCAAGAGTCAGCGTCGGCATAACCGCGCTCTGAAAGGACACTCCCTTCGCAATCACGGGAAAAAGCCCCAGACGAATGGAAAAAAAATGCATCAAAAGCAATGCGACAAAAAAATTCGGAAAAGAATTTCCGATAAAACTAAAAAAACGAAAGACAAAGTCTATCAAAGCAAACAGAAACTTAGAAAGCCCTCTCCTGCTTTCTTTTGATTTTTCATAGGAAACAGCAGAAAGTATCCCGAATGGAATCGAAATGACTACCGTAAGGAAAATACTCATGGCTGTCAAAAGAAGCGTCGCCGGAAGCTTCGAAAGAAACGTATCAAAAACCCGCAGACCAGAGATGTAACTCACCCCCATATCCCCCGAAAGCATTCCAAACAGCCACAAAAAATACTGTTTGAAAAACGACTGTTCAAGTCCCAGCTCCTCCCTGGCAGCATCAATCACTTCCTGTGAAACAGCAGCTCCGGCATTCGAATATTTTTCCATCACGGCATCACTTCCCGCGATACGCATCATGGCAAAGGATAAAAAAGTAATCCCAAACAATATCGGAATCAGCTGTAAAAGTCGCCTGACAATATATTTTCCCATTTTTCCTTCGTCCTTTCCAACCCCTGCCTCTCCGAACAGAAATCATAATTCACATTGTAACGGGCAAAAAAAGATTTTTTAAGCCCCCCAGGGGGATAAAATTTATAGATTTTATTTTCATGCACAGGCAATTCTACGAAAAAATCCTGTCTTTCCCAAAATGATAATTTCTAAAAAAGAAAGAACTTTATTTAAGTCAGGGTATGCAGAGTATATAAAAAAAGAACCCCCTGGGGGGCTTGTGTAAATCCGAAAAAACTGTAAAAATACAAATAGCGAATATTTATCTGGTTTTATACATGGAGGAAATTTCTATGAATGATTATTCTACAAACACCATAATAAACGAGAACAGGACCTATTGGACCAGACGTGCTCCCGGTTATTCCGAACTAAATCAGTCAGAGCTTTCCTCAAAAAAGCATGCTATCTGGCGCGAACTGCTGTGTACACAAATTATCTCTCATTTTGAACCGGTTCCTTTCCATTCCGGCAGCCATAGCATCAGAAACCATCATATAAAACCCACATGCAAATTTCTGAACACCACCATAAATGAAAAACCCGAAAACAACAGGACGCAAAAGCTTCGCATCCTGGACATCGGTACAGGTCCCGGCTTTTTTTCTATCATCTTGGCAGAAGCAGGCTTTTCGGTCACTGCCATTGACCTGACTCCGTCCATGCTGGCACAGGCAAAAAGAAACGCAGGAGCTCTCGCAGAGAAAATCCACTTTTATGAAATGAACGCAGAAAATCTCTCCTTTGCGGATTACTCCTTTGATGTCATCGTATCACGCAACCTGACATGGAATCTGCCTCACCCGGAACACGCCTACAGAGAATGGAAGCGTGTGCTAAAGCCAGGCGGACTCCTCCTAAATTTCGATGCCAACTGGTACCGCTACCTGTTTGACGAAGATGCCCTGAGCCACTACGAAGAGGACCGTGAAAACACCGCCAGAGAAGGCATCAAGGATGAAAACATCGGGGAAGGTTTTGATGTCATGGAAGGAATTGCCCACCGAGTTCCGCTCTCTAAGCTCAAACGACCGGAATGGGATCAAAAAATCCTCAAGAGCCTCGGTTTTCAGGTATCCATTCACGAAGACATCTGGAAACAGGTCTGGACAGATAAAGAAAAGATTAACTTTTCGTCCACTCCGCTGTTCATGGTAAAGGCAATCAAAAACTAAAAGAACAGGGTACTTATTTATTATTTCATAAATATCCTCATCAAAAGCAAAACTTCGGAAACCTTCGGTTTCCTCGGGCGCGAGCGCGCTTCGCATTATAATAAAACCTTGTTAGAACCTCTTATAAAGGCAAGCTTTTAACGAGGTTCTAACAAGGTTTTATTATAACACTTGCTTTTGCTTTCACGACTATCATTTCATAAACTGGTAGATTGCAGCATTTAACTTTTCCATCGCCTCGGCATCATTTTCCTCCATCGCCTCCACGATACAGTGCTCCATATGCTCCTTTAGCAGCACTTTCCCGGCATTATTGATTTCCGCACGAACAGCCGCAATCTGTATCAGCACCTCCGAGCAGTCTCTCCCATCCTCCAGCATTCGCTTGATCGACTCCAAATGTCCGATGCTTCTGGAAATGCGGTTTATGATCTTTTTGATTTCCTTCGGATCATGGGTATGGGAATGACTGTGATGATGCTCCTCCGAATCATGCATATGGGAATGCGTATGATGTTCCTCGCCATGTACATGGGAATGCGCATGGAATTCACTCTGGTTTTCGCTCAAAGTAATACCTCCTCTAATTTCTCACACAAAAAGAATCCTTAGGAACTGTCACGAATTAAAACTTACCATTTTGTGAGCTGAAACGCTTGCATATAGGGTGTTTCTGCTCACAAAATGCTGTAAGTTATTTCGTGACAGTTCCTTAACCTCTTTCCGGCAAATTTATAAAATCGTCCCTCCACCGGCTACCATCCCGTCCT
Organism: Lachnospiraceae bacterium; assembly: GCA_017476305.1. GTDB lineage: Bacteria > Bacillota > Clostridia > Lachnospirales > Lachnospiraceae > Butyribacter. The sequence goes on along the minus strand of JAFVAA010000108.1, from coordinate 97 downwards.
CATAGAGCACCAGTGCCTGCCCAGGCGTGACCGCACGCTGTTTTTCGAAAAAGACACATTTATATAAATCCTCTTCCACCCGCTCGACCGTACAATC
>JAFVAA010000107.1 GCA_017476305.1 Lachnospiraceae bacterium | reverse complement strand
GAAGGGCTTTGTGCAGTACAAAAAAAGGAGGATGAAGGATGAAAGCAGTGAAAAAAAGATTATCCCGTCTGATGTCTTTTCTCGTAGTGATGGCGATGCTGGTGGCTTCCGTATCCACAGACTATGTGAAAGCCGCAGCTGAGGGGGAAGAAAATGTTCTGGCAGAGATTACAGAGGGGATTGGTGTGGCGAAGGATGTCACGGTGGCAAAAAATGGAGATTATGATGAATATATCGCAGAGGACGACCTGGCGATACCGGATGAGATCAAGAAAAGAAACAGTATGCAGGATGTAAAGATCGCTGTAAATGTGACGGTATCATCCTATACGGGCAGCGGTTCTCCTACCGTATGTTTATGTGCAATGGCATACGACTGGAGTGGTTACGATACCGGAAACACGGTGAATGCTGTAGAGGTCGGAAAGACCTATGATTTATCCCTGAATCTTTCTGCTTATGAAAATGAGGAGGGTTCTACACTTGGCGTAGTCAGAGTTCGTTTACAGGGAAGTGACGGAGATGCGTTTGGCTATACGATTAATTCGGTAAAGATTACAGGACCGGCAGACAGCGAACCAAAGGCACAGGAAGAATTAACTTTCCCGGTATCACTGAAGGCAGGAAATGGTACTATTGGAACGGCTGCAGGCGGTATCATTGCAAAGAATCCTTATGGAGAGGATTATAACTGTGATACGCACTTTAATATCCCGAAGGCATTTACGGAGGGACTTGGCGGCTATCAGGATCTGAAGCTGCATGTGACCGGTACTGTGACGAAGTACACACCGGATTCAAATGAGACTCCTATGGTTTATATTTATGGTATGGATTCTACTTATGGAAATTGGAATCAGGAAAATCAGGTTTTAACAGAGACTCCGCAGGCTTTTGATCTGACATTGGATATGCTCCCGTATATGTGGGAGGGTACTCTTGGTGAAATCGGTCTGAAAGTTACCGGCTGTGTGGACGGAACTGAAGTGGAATGGAATATCGAGAGCGCACAGTTAGAGGGAAGCGGTCAGCAGGGCGAAGTAGAGAAAGTAGATGTACCGTTAAAGTATACGCTGACAGGAGAGAAGAAAGATATTCCTGCAGAGGAGACAGAAGTTTATAAGCATGGAAAGTTAAAGATGGCTGATGTAGATGGCTATACGGCACCTGTCATCGTAGATAAGAACGGAAAGCCTTTCCAGATGAGAGGTGTAAGTACACATGGTCTTTCCTGGTTCCCGCAGTACGTAAATAAGGATGCATTCCAGACATTCCGTGATGAGTGGGGAGTAAATACGGTGAGGATCGCAGTCTATGTCAGAGAAGGAGCCAATGCCTATATCCAGGAGTGGGCAGATAAACTTCGGACAGGCGAAGATGCGAATGTGACCGGCGACAGTGCAGCCTATAATGACGAACTGATCCAGAAGGGCGTTCAGGCAGCTACAGAGCTTGGGATGTATGCAATCATTGACTGGCACGTTTTAAACTATAATCCAAATGAAGACATAGAGGAAGCAAAGAAATTCTTTACCAAGTATGCAGCCATGTATAAAGATTATGATAATGTTATCTTCGAGATATGTAATGAGCCGACAAAAACCGAGTGGAAGGATGGCTCCGGGAATGACCTTTATACATACGGTACGGAGCTTACGAAGACGATTCGTGATTGTGGAAATGATGCCATCGTGGTATGTGGAACACCTTCCTACTCAGCAAATATCAACGATGTAATCGGAAATATGTTAGAGGATAAAAACACGATTTATGCCTGCCATTTCTATTCTGCATCTCACTATGATGATCCGCAGAAAAAGATGACGGATGCGCTGGCAGCCGGGGTTCCTGTACTTGTATCTGAGTACGGAATCTGTACAGCTTCCGGAGATGGAAAATATGATGTGGAGAATGCGGACAAATGGCTGGATATCTGCGATAAGAACAATGTCAGCTATGCGTGCTGGGCAATCAGCAATTCCACGGAATCTGCAGCATATTTCAAATCAACCGAGGAAAAGGCAGATGGCGCATGGACGGAAGATATGCTGACGAATACGAGCAAATATATTATAAACCGTTATCGTGACCGTCAGGCTGTGGTGGATGCTGCGAAGGATGAAGAGAAGACTGCAGAGAAGACTGTGAAGAAGGGAGATAAAGCCAAAACATCTGCAGGTACCTTTACGGCTACCAGCAGTACGGAGGCAAGCTTCACGCCATCTGCTGCTACAAAGAAAAAGAGCTCTGTGACGATTCCTGCTACAGCAAAAATCAATGGTGTGAAGGTGAAAGTGACCAGCATAGCTGCAAAGGCATTTTCAGGAGATACAAAGATAAAGAGTGTTACCATCGGGAAAAATATCAAAACGATTGGTAAGGATGCTTTTAAAAACTGCAGGAACTTAAAGAAGATCACCATTACACCGGACAGCTTAAAGACTGTAAAAACGACTGCATTTAAGGGATGCCCGAATAAAAAGACGACGAAGGTAACGATAAAGACAAGCAAGAAAAAGGTATTCAATTCCGTTAAAACGATGATACAGAAAGCAGGACTTAAAAAAGCAACTTTTAAATAAATTTGTTTCTGCTGTATGAAAATTAAACATAGGCGGCGGTTTTTTAAAAATCGCCGCCTTTGTTTTGTTCTGGGATTATGGACAGATGTTGACAAAATAATAGCCTGTTTTTATAATGAATGCATGTTACATAGGGAGAAGGGAGATCTAAAATGACTCTGAAGGAACTGGAATGTGGGAAAAGTGCTGTGATTACAGCGGTCGGAGGAGAGGGAGCACTAAGACAGCATTTTCTCGATATGGGTGTCATACCGGGAGCAGAGGTGACACTCATAAAGTATGCTCCGATGGGAGATCCGATGGAGCTTAAGATTCATGGATATAAACTGACGCTCCGGCTGGAGGAGGCCGGTCAGATTGAAATTCAGGCAGTACGGGAGGAGACATCGGAAAGGGAGAAGAAACGAAATTTTCATGAAAAAGCTCATCCTGGCCTGGGAGAAGGTGGGAAATTTCATCCAAAGGGGAGTGGGAATCCTTTGCCGGATGGAACCACTTTGACCTTTGCTTTGGTAGGAAATCAGAATTGTGGAAAAACTACATTGTTTAATCAGCTGACGGGAGCGAATCAGCATGTGGGAAATTTTCCGGGAGTGACGGTAGACAGAAAGGATGGTGCCATGAAAGGACATCCGGATACATTGGTTACGGATTTGCCGGGAATTTACTCGATGTCTCCATACAGCAGTGAAGAAATCGTTTCCAGAAATTTCGTGTTAGAGGAAAACCCAAAGGGAATTATAAATATATTGGATGCGACAAATATTGAAAGAAATCTTTATTTGACGATGCAGCTTTTAGAGATGGATGTGCCTATGGTCGTGGCATTAAATATGATGGATGAGGTCCGGGAAAATGGTGGCACTATCAATGTAAATGAGATGGAAGAAATGTTAGGTGTTCCGGTGATTCCGATTTCTGCCGCGAAGAATGAAGGAGTAGGTGAGCTGATCGATCATGCGATTCATGTGGCACGTTATCAGGAAAAGCCGCTCAGACAGGATTTTTGTGATGAAAATGATCATGGTGGGGCAGTGCACCGCTGTCTGCATGCGGTCTGTCATTTGATAGAGGATCATACCGTGCGTGCAGGGATTCCGCTCCGATTTGCAGCAAGCAAGGTGATTGAGGGGGATGCCCTGCTCCTGTCACAGCTGATGCTTGACCAGAACGAAGAAGAGACGATGGAGCATATTGTCCTTCAGATGGAGTCTGAGCGGGCATTGGACCGAAGTGCGGCAATTGCGGATATGCGGTTTGCATTTATAAAAAAAGTGTGCAGTGAGACTGTGAAAAAGCCGATGGAAAGCAGGGAACGGATACGGAGTGAAAAAATAGACCGGATTTTGACGGGAAAATATACAGCAATTCCGGCATTTGTCGGGATTATGGGACTCGTTTTCTGGCTTACCTTTAATGTGATTGGAGCCTGGCTGCAGGAGCTTTTGGAAAAGGGAATTGATGCTTTGACTGGTGTTACGGATCAGGCACTTCGCATGGCAGATGTAAATGAAGTGATGCATGGTCTGATTATAGATGGTATTTTTGCCGGTGTGGGGAGCGTTTTGAGTTTTCTGCCAATCATAGTGACTTTGTTTTTCTTTCTTTCTCTGATGGAGGACAGTGGTTACATTGCACGTGTGGCTTTTGTGATGGACAGGCTTCTTAGAAAAATAGGACTGTCCGGGAGAAGTATCGTTCCGATGCTGATCGGGTTTGGCTGCACGGTTCCGGCTGTAATGTCTACCAGAACGCTTCCGAGTGAACGTGACAGAAAAATGACGATTCTTCTGACACCGTTTATGAGCTGTACGGCAAAGCTGCCGATATATGCCTTTTTTGTTAATGCTTTTTTTAAAGGGCATGGTGCCTTGATTATGATTGGGCTGTATCTGCTGGGAATTTTTATGGGAATTTTGGTGGCATTTCTCTATAAGGGAACACTTTTTAAAGGAAAAGCCGTACCGTTTGTGATGGAGCTGCCGGATTACCGTATGCCGGGGGTGAAAAATGTAGGACAGCTTTTATGGGAAAAGGCAAAGGATTTTTTACAGAAAGCATTTTCGATTATTTTACTTGCAACGATTGTGGTATGGCTTTTGCAGAGCTTTAATCTGCATTTTAATCTGGTGGAGGATTCGAAAGACAGTATACTTGCTATGATTTCCGGTGCCTTGGCACCGGCGCTTTCTCCGATTGGTCTGGGAGACTGGCGCATTTGTACTTCCCTTATCAGTGGATTTATGGCAAAGGAAAGCGTGGTATCTACTTTAGAGATTCTGTTTGGAAAAAGTGTGGAAACTGCGATTTCCTCTCTGACTGCCGCTTCTCTTCTGGTATTTTCCCTGCTTTATACGCCTTGTGTAGCGGCTGTGGCTTCGATTAAAAGGGAACTTGGGGCGAAATGGGCGGTGGCTTTGGTAGTGTGGCAATGTGTAATAGCCTGGATGGCAGCACTTGTGGTGCGGATGATTGGGATTTTCGCAGGGGTATAGAGATGCATTGCTTTGGGGCTGGCCTGTATCAGAGAAAGGAGTAAAATATGGAAATTGCAGGGAAAATGATAACGATATATGAGTCAGAAAAGGGTGGTGCTCCTCTGGTGCTGTTTCATGTCGTAAATGACGAGGGGCAGGAGGTTTATCAGGAGATAAAAAAGCGGACGGAGAAAGACTTTACCTTTGTTTCTGTTGGAAAGATCAATTGGGATGCGGAAATGTCCCCGTGGGAAGCTCCTCCGGTCATGAAGGGGGATGCTTTTTCCGGTGGGGCAGATGGATATTTAGAAACGCTGGAGCAGCAGATTTTACCGGAAATTTTTAGGAAAATTTCTGGAAATCCGGAGTATATGGTGCTTGCCGGGTATTCCCTTGCCGGACTTTTTTCGGTGTATGCGGCGTATAAGACGGAACTTTTTTCGAGGCTTGTCAGTGCCTCCGGTTCCTTCTGGTATCCGGATTTTTTAAAGTTCGTGAAGGAGCATGAGATGAAAAGGCAGCCGGAAAAAATCTATTTTTCCTTAGGGGACAAAGAGGCGAAGACCAGAAATCCGGTTTTAAAGACGGTGGAGGAAAATACCAGGTGGCTAAAGGAGCATTATCAGAAGATGGGGATAGAAACGATTTTTGAAAGCAATCCGGGAAATCATTTTCAGGACGTAAGCGGACGGATGGCGAAGGGAATTGCATGGGTTTTGGAGTAGAAAGCATCAGGCAGGATGACAGGGCACGAAAAGGCGTTTTTTGCCCTGTGTCAACCTTCATGTTACATTTTGCACATGCAGGTTTCTTGTGCTTTTTGTGGTTTTTTGCTACGCTTTTGTTTGTGGATGGCGTGGGATGAACGTTCATCACAAATATATTGCAGTGGAGAGGAGTCGTATTTATGAATGAATTCGGAAGCAAAATTTCAAAAAAGAGAAAAGATTTAGGGCTTACACAGAATGAATTTGCGGAAAGGCTTTCCGTGACCAGACAGACGGTGAGCCGATGGGAAAGCGGGGCGGTTCTGCCGGATATTGACAAGCTTGGCAGCATCGCAGAAATTTTGGGTGTGAGCTGTGATTATCTTTTAAAGGATGAATATAAGGAAGAAACAGAGACCTTTCGCGGCATAGGAGTGAGCCGGCTGCTCTCGGCTACAAAAGGAAGAAAGGTGAAGCTTACTTTTTTTGGCGAGGAGGAATTTTTGAGTGAGGAAAAGGGAGTAAGTCTGGCAAATCAAATCTGTACGGTTCTGGATTTCGAGGGAAACTGGATGCGGGTTTTACTGGAGTCAAAGAAGGGAAATAGTGAGAAGCTACTGCCGGTCTCATCAGTCAGTTCCGTAGAAATCATAAAGGAGGATTAGCGATGGAATACTTAGGGATAATGTTTGGAGTTTTAGGATTTCTTGGATTTTTGAGTCAATCCTCTTTAAAGGGGAGAGTGAGGGAGCTGGAAAGACAGATGGCACGCATCAAGGGTACGGACTATGCAGAGGAAAAGGAGAACCTGGTACAGCTGGCGAAGGGACATCTGGGGCAGAGGGTACAAATTCATTTTAAGGAGGCAGAAGGCACAGATATCTTTGTGACAAATGAGAAGAATATAAAATGTACCCTTGTTGATGTAGATGAGGACTGGATTTTAGTTCATATAGAGAAGAAAAAATCTTCTCAGGATAAGCTGTTTCGTCTGGAGTCTGTGAAGATGATCAGTGTTTCCTGAGTAGATGAAATTTAGAAGGGAGACGATTATGGACAATTTTACATTTTACAGCCCGACCTGTTTTGTGTTTGGGAAAGAGGAAGAAAAAAATACCGGAAAATTACGAAGCCAGGGCAAATATTATGTGGGCGGGAATGATGGCGCACAATAATATCTGCGGCGTTGGCAGAGAGCAGGATTGGGGAAGTCATAATATTGAGCATGAGCTTTCTGCTTTATATGACTGTGCGCATGGGGCAGGGCTTGCAGTCGTGTTTCCGGCGTGGATGAAATATGTCTATTAGCATGATGTAGCCCGGTTTGCACAGTTGGCGTGCAGGGTGTGGAATTGTGAGATGGATTTTCAAAATCCGGAAAGAACTGCGCTTGCGGGAATTGAGGCTTTGCATAATTTTCTTAGAAGTATCGGTATGCCGCAGAATTTTCAGGAGCTTGGGGCAAAGGAGGAGGATATCGAGCAGATGGCACACTGTGCCTGCTTTGGGGATACGAGACCGGGGACGATTGGAGGCTTTGTGAAGCTGGAGCAAAAGGATGTGGAGGCGATTTTCCGGCTGATGCTGTAAAATAGAACTGTTTTTGCAGGGATTATGGTGTTGTGCATGGCTGTGCCGAAATCGGTGTATGCAGCAAGGAGTGGGTTATAACAATCGAGAAAATAGAGGGTGTAAACAAACTATCGTGAGGATTTTATCATGAAAAAAAGGAGGATTAGCCATGATTGGATTTATTATTTGGAGTCTGGTAGCAGCATTATTTGCAGGAGTTGGTCTTAGCACCTGGAAATCTGATGAAGCGGTGGGATTTTTTACATTTGTAAAACCGCCTGTCATCCGGGATGCAAAAGCATACAATCATGCGGTTTCTGTACTATGGATGGTTAGTGCTGTCTTGCTTGAAATGATAGGAATTCCCCTGTTGCTTTTGGAACAGAATTCCCCGATGTTTATTCCGATTATTTTTGCGGTAGTTGTACTGATTATTGGAATGATAATAGTGTATTTAAGACTGGAAGCAAAATATAGGGAATAGGTGTTGAGTATAAATATATTGGTTTTGATGAAAAGAATTGAAGTAAGAAGGGCATTTTTGGGCTTATAAGAAGATTTACCGGCATCCGTTACAGATCCCCTGTTTTACATCAGGATGGAGTGTGGTTATAAAAATGGAATCCGTGAGCCGGATGAGGAACAGCTGATCAGATTGGAGAAGTGCAGATAAAAGAGAAAGACGAAACAAGGGGAAGGTGTCATGGTAAGAAAAGTTGGCATGGTCAGAGAGGCAGAGTATAAGGATTTGGATGCTCTTTGGAAAGGAGTTTTGAGATGCCGTTTTACATAATCCGAAATGATATTACAAAGGTGAAAGCAGATGCGATTGTGAACACTGCGAATCCGGAGGTCGCTGTCGGTGACGGTGTGGACTTTGCCATATATAAGGCGGCCGGAAGGGAAAAGCTTCTTGCCGAGCGGGAGAAGATTGGCCGTTTGGTGCCGGGAGAGGTGGGAATTACAGATGCATTTGCTCTGAATGCAAAGTATATTATTCATGTAAGCAGTCCGTGGTGGACGGGCGGCGGCAGGGGTGAGGAAAAGCTTTTAAGAGAATGCTATGATAAAGCACTTTTGCTGGCATACGAGCATGGCTGTGCGTCTGTTGCTTTTCCGCTTCTTGCCACAGGCTCCT
>JAFVAA010000106.1 GCA_017476305.1 Lachnospiraceae bacterium | reverse complement strand
GCAACACTAGAACCTGAATCTAGCCTGTCTGCCAATTCCAGCACTTCCGCATGTGTTTCACACACAAGTAATATACTAGCATGCTTTTGGAAAAATGTCAAGATAAAATAAAAAATTTCTAAATATGCTGTCAGGGACGTAATTTTTTGAATACGAAATATAATTGCAATATATTCTGGAAAATGTTATGATGTTTGCAAAGGCTTTTGGAGTTCCTGGGCATTTGGGTGAGGTGGTTCGGATATGCACTTAGGAAAGGAAGGATTCAGATGAATGTGAGTACGGTAGATATAATCATTCCCGTTTATAAAACAGAAGAATATATAGAGGAATGTGTGGAGAGCGTGTTGCTGCAAGACTATCCGTATATTGAAATTATCTTAGTGGATGATGGTTCGCCGGATCGGTGTCCGGAAATCTGTGACAGTTATGAAAGAAAATATTCGAATGTTAAAGTCATACATCAGAAGAATCAAGGTCCGGGTCTTTCCAAAAATGCCGGTATGGAGGCTTCGGATGGAACGTATCTTTTTTTTCTGGACTCTGATGATAAGTTAGATGGGAAACATGCTGTGAGTCATTTGGTTCGTGAAGCAGAAAAAGAAAGGGCAGATATTACTGTGGGAAATTTCAGGAGATTTCATACAAATTTTCTGAGTGAGCCAAACAGACACCGATTACGAAGCGGAGCCTATACAAAGTCGCCTGCTTTTCGATTTAATGGTTTTTACCGGTATGGACATCTGGCATATAATTGGGGAAAGCTGTATCGGAGAGCTTTTTTAAAAAAATATGATTTAAAGTGCAGAGAGTATTCCTTTGCCGAGGATAAAGTACTTAATATGATGTGTTTAGCTTATGAGCCGGTTTATGCATTTACAGAGGAAAGTGTTTATCAATACCGGGTAAATGAAAGCTCTGTCACATTTCGGTATAAGGACAATTTGATGTCTGTGTGGATTTCTATAGCGAAAGATTTTTTCGGATTTTTAAAGGAGCGAAAAATCAAGCGGCATTATGGGGATTTGATTGCTTTTCATATTTTTTTTGGTAGCTTCTTTTTAGCTAAGCAGGAATTACAGCATAAAAATGGGGGTGTCTTTTCGGCAGCCAGAGTGATGCGCCAATATGGAAGAGAACCCATTGTCAAAGAGGCAATGAAAGCACTCGCAAAGGGAAAGTTTTTACGATGCATTGATTCGGTTTCATTGGAGTTTTCGATTCGTAGTGCTGCAGCTTTGTTTTCTGCACACGGTTACCTCTTTTATGCTTTAGGCATTGCATTGCTACGCAGTATGAAGATTGATGAAAAAATCAGCCGGTCACGTTATAAAAGAAAAGTACAGAAAAAGTTATAAATGCCGTAGTAAATTTTCCCATTTACATAGGATTTTATCCATCTGAAATTTTTCGATGTTATCCTGTGCGTGCAGAGAAAACTGTTCTATAAGAGTGGGATTTACCATTAACTTATGCAGTTTTTTTGTCATTTCCTTATAGTCAAAGGCAGAAATCAAATATCCGTTTTTTTTGTGTTCAATGATTTCGTTTGGTCCGGTTAAAATGTCAAAGCTGACAATTGGAAGCTTATAGGTTTTTGCCTCTAAAAGACACATAGGCAGCCCTTCTGTACGCGAGGTCATGACGTATATTTTAGATTTTTCCAAATAGGGTGCTACATTCTCTATGCGCCCGGTTAAGATCAGCTGCTTTTCTAAATGATATTTCTGAATGATCTTTTCCAGAAAAATTTTTCCATCTCCATCTCCGATGACATACCATTTCCAGTCAGGATGTGCAGGAAGCAGATTTTTTGCGATATGGGCAAGGTAATCAATTCCCTTCATGGGAATGAGTCTGCCTACAGTGATCAGGGCATTTTCTTTTTGGGAATCTGGAAGAGACTCTGCCTTTTTCGGAAGCGGTTCGGTGTGCTCTGAATCCATGGAAAGCTCTGCCACAGGAATGTCCTCCATGGGATTATAAATCGCATGGATTCGTTTTTTTCTGTGAAATTCCTTTTGAAAGGCCAGGGCATCCTGGTTGGTCAGGGTGACGATAAAATCGGTTCGTCTGGTAAAATATTTTAAAATGAGGCGGCGGTAGAAGATAGAGGTCTCATAGGCATAGTTAAAGTGTTCCCAGGAAATGACTTTGACAGGGAGACCTTTTGCAGCAGGAACAGAGAGGACATCCAGGACAATGTCAATGTCAATGAGAATATCAATTTTTTCCTTTTTTAAGAAATGATGCAATTTTGGAATGATACCAAGGTAGCCGGGACCAGGAGAAATCCATTTTTTCCCGAGGGCGGTATGTGCAATAGAAGCATTTAGCGGGAAAAATGGAGTTCTTTCCTGTTCTGCAAGGCTTAGGAAACAGATTTTAAAATCTGCTATGTTTGAAAGTCCGTTGGCTATCATGGAGGAAACCCGTTCCGTCCCTCCGCTTCTGGTGATTTCTCCGGAAAAAAAGCTTATATTTTTCATGTCTTTGCCTCATGACAATTTAAAATATGTAACCGGATGTGGAAATCCTTTTTGTTGTAAAGACGACAAAATGGTCAATAGTATCGCCCATCTGCAAAACTGACTACT
>JAFVAA010000105.1 GCA_017476305.1 Lachnospiraceae bacterium | reverse complement strand
GGCAAGATCACTCACTACCACCTTCTCTGCTCCCTTTTCCCGTAAAATCTCTCCTAATTTTTCAGCAGCAGCTCCAGTATTTCCATGGATGGAAGCATAGGCAACCAAAATCCCCTTATCCTCCGGCGTATAGCTGCTCCATGTATTATAAATTCCGAGATAATACTCCAGATTTTCCTTTAAAACCGGTCCATGCAGCGGGCAGATCATCTGAATATCCAGCGCTGAAGCCTTCTTGAAAAGCGTCTGAACCGGTGCGCCATATTTCCCAACGATATTAAAGTAATAGCGGCGCGCCTCACATGCCCAGTCCTCACCTTCGGTCAGGGAAAGTGCTCCGAATTTTCCAAAGCCATCTGCAGAAAAAAGGATTTTTTCTTTACTCTCATAGGAAACCATGACCTCCGGCCAGTGTACCATTGGTGCCATCACAAAGGTCAGCGTATGCTCTCCTAAAGAAAGCGTATCCCCCTCCTTTACCGTCACCGTCCTTCCCTCTAAATCTATATCAAAAAACTGCGGCAGCATCTGGAAGGTCTTCGCATTTCCCACCAGAGTCACATCCGGGAAAAGCGTAACAAGTCTTTTGATACTCCCCGCATGATCCGGCTCCAAATGATGAATCACCAGATAATCTACCTTTCTTCCATCCAAAGCAGCAGTAAGGTTTTTCTCCCAATCCTCCATGCCCCTCTTATCTACCGTATCCAAAAGAGCCACCTTCTCATCCAAAATAAGATAGGAATTATAGGAAACTCCCTCCGGTACCACATACTGACTTTCGAAAAGATCGATCGTCGTATCATCTACTCCAATATACTGAATTGCATCTGAAATTGTTACATCCATTCTGATTTCCTCCTGTCTGAACTCTTTGCATTCTACCATATCATATCATAAAGCTTGCTTTTGCTTTTGCGACTATTCTATCATTTCTATAAAAAATTGTAAACAAAAAATACAAGGTTTCTGTTAAATTATCCTTGATTATTGGAAAGCTCTAACATCTCAAAAATCCGCTCCATCCTCTCATCTGCCACATGCCAGACCGTCTGCAGGGGCCAGGGAAGCCCTAAAATATATTCCCTGTCACTTTTCCAGAGCTTCTCTAGCTGCATGAAGAATTCATCCGCATTTTGATATCTGCATCTGCCAAAATCACAGGGAAAATACTTTTTACAGGGATTTTCTATCACTTCTTTTTTCTGCCGGAAATAGGTTCTGCCATACTTCCCATATTCCTTTTCATAAGTGATTTTTTCGAGCACAGGCTCAGCCGGTGGTTTCTCTAAAAAAATCACCCCCTTTTCCACAAAATGTGCCCATACTATTTTCCCAATCTGTTCTTCTGATGTAGGATAAGAAAGCTCCTTTGCAATCTGCTTCACTGTATATCCCGAATCCGCCAAATGCCTGATGGCACTTCCACTCGCCACATCGTGGATAAAGTTCGACAATGCCTGATTAAAAAATTTATTTTTATTTTCCATAACAGATATCTCTTTCACAAATCGTAAACCCTTTTTCTTTCACATTCTACCTGATCCTGTCTTAATATATTTTTTCAAGCTCCTCTGTAATTCCATATTTTTTCTGAAACTCACGAAGCTCCCCCTCATTACGAATCAGGCAATCCTCTTTAAACACTCCAGTATTCCGGTTTTGAAAGCCCGCCACCTGCTCCCCGGTACAGATAGAGC
>JAFVAA010000104.1 GCA_017476305.1 Lachnospiraceae bacterium | reverse complement strand
GCTTATTTTTTTGTCAAATTTTTTGTTTTATTTAGTGGTATTTTGTAGTATTCTATGATATAATAAGGGAAAGGAGGTTTTTCTCATGCATGTGACTACAACGAAATCTAAAAATGCGGAATCATTCTATATCACCAAGTCCTTCAAAAAAAAGAATGGCAGTTCCACATCTAAAATAATCCGTAAGCTTGGCACTCTGGATGAATTATCTGAACAATTAGATACTGACAGGGACGGTGTCATGGCTTGGGCAAAAGAACAGGCAAGGATTGAAACGGAAAAATACAAAAAAGAGAATGAAAACAAAACCGTCCTGATCCCTTTCCATGCGGACAGGCAGTTAGATTATCACAAACAGAGATTCTTTGAAGGTGGATATCTTTTCCTTCAGGCGGTCTATTATGAACTCGGCATGGATAAAATCTGCCGGAAGATACGCAGCAAACATAAATACAAATATGATTTGAATGCGATCCTTTCCGACCTTATTTACACAAGGATCCTGGAACCGGACAGCAAACGTTCTTCCTTCAACGCTGCTAAAAAATTTCTGGAACCGCCCAAATATGAGCTGCATGATGTCTACCGGGCATTAAATGTCCTTGCCGAAGAATGCGACTTCATCCAGGCAGAGGCTTATAAGAACAGCCATCTTGTCACGAAACGTTCCGACAAGATCCTGTATTATGACTGTACCAATTATTACTTTGAGATAGAACAGGAAGACGGAGATAAAAGGTATGGCAAGAGCAAAGAACACAGACCAAACCCAATCATCCAGATGGGACTTTTTACAGATGGCGACGGCATCCCGCTCGCATTCTCTCTGTTCCCGGGAAACCGCAACGAGCAGACTTCCCTGAAACCTCTGGAGAAAAAAGTCCTGCAGGAATTCGGGTGTGAAAAATTTGTATATTGCAGTGATGCAGGACTAGCTTCGGAAAGCATACGGGAATTCAACCATATGGGAAAACGTGCCTTTATCGTTACGCAGTCCATCAAAAAGCTTCCAAAGGAAGAAAGGGAATGGGCTCTGGACAGAAAGGATTTCTTCCGTGTCTCTGATAATAAAAAGGTGGATATCACCGAACTTCCCGATGAGGAAAGAACAGGACTTTTTTATAAGGATGCTCCCTATACCACGGCAAAGCTCCACCAAAGGATGATCATCACCTATTCTCCAAAATATGCGGCATACCAGAAGAACATCCGTGAAAAACAGATCGAGCGTGCAAAGAAAATGATCAAGACAGGAAATACAAAAAAGCAGAGAAGGAATCCGAACGATCCGGCAAGATTCATTGAAAAAACAGCAGTGACAGAGGATGGTGAAATTGCAGAAAAAGATATTTTTGAACTGGACCTGGAAAAGATTGCCGAAGAAGAAAAATACGACGGACTTTATGCAGTATGTACAGATCTTTTGGATGATGAAGTGAGCGATATCCTCAGAGTGAGCGAAGGAAGATGGCAGATCGAAGCATGTTTTCGGATCATGAAGACAGATTTTTCTGCTCGCCCTGTCTATGTACGGAACGAAGAACGAATCAAAGCGCATTTTTTGATCTGTTTTCTGGCTCTTTTGATCTTCCGGCTGCTGGAAAAGAAGCTGGGAAAAAAATATACCTGTGAAGAAATATTAGAT
>JAFVAA010000103.1 GCA_017476305.1 Lachnospiraceae bacterium | reverse complement strand
ATCTGGGAAAGCGTCGTATCCTCCCCTACTCTTTCCGCTTCACACGTCAGGAAACCGGATTGATTGAGCGTGGCTGCAGACACAGAATCCCCGGAGACCTTGTCCACCGGAATACTCTCCCCGGTCAGGGCAGCCTCATTTACCGCACTGCATCCTTCGAGCACCCTGCCGTCCACCGGAATGCTTTCCCCCGGACGAACCACAAAAATATCACCCTTCTGTACTTCAGAGACCGGCACCTCTGTCTCCTTTCCATTCCGCAGAAGTACAGCAGTCTTCGGTGCCAGCTTCATCAGCCCCTTGATCGCATCCGTTGTCTTTCCCTTCGAATGTGCCTCTAAGGTTTTTCCCAGGGTAATGAGCGTCAGGATCATTGCCGCAGATTCAAAATAGAACTCGTCCATATACCCTGTGACTGCATTCAAATCCCCCTTTACCTGCGCATCTGTCATGGCAAAAAGCGCATAAACACTGTACCCAAAGGATGCCGTCGCACCCATTGCCACCAGAGTATCCATATTCGGTGCCAGATGCATCAGGCTTTTATATCCACTGATAAAAAACTTCTGATTGATCACCATGATCACGACCGTCAGTAAAAGCTGTACAAGCCCCATTGCTACATGATTTCCATCGAAAAACGGAGGAAGATGAAATCCAAGCATCATATGCCCCATCGAAAAATACAGCAGGATAAGTAAGAACACGAGCGACACCAGAAAACGCCTTTTCAAAAGAGGGGTTTCCGTATCCTTTAAGGAGTCCTCCGTATCTGCCATGCCATCTGCCTTTGTTCCCTTCTGTCCCTTTTTTTCTGCTCCGTATCCGGCTGCCTTTACTGCCTCTATGACAGCCTGCGCGGAAGCACTTCCCTCCACTCCCATGGAGTTCGTCAGAAGACTTACCGAGCAGGAGGTCACACCCTCTACCTTTGAAACCGCCTTTTCCACTCTGGCACTGCAGGCGGCACAGCTCATGCCGGTCACTGCATACTGTTCCATCACGCACGCTCCTCTCTGGTTTTCCTGCCATTTCCATTCACACAAAAACCTCCGCAAACAGAAAACTCATACCACAGGAACCTCTTTTACATCCTTCACCTGAAAATCCAGATCCTCTATCCGCTTTACAAACTCCTCCTGTGCAATCTCCCGGTCCATGGAAATAACTGCCGAATTTTTTTTCAGATTGACCTTTGCCACAGCACCATCCATATCATTGATGGCACGCTCAATCCTGTTTTTACAGTTTTCACAGTGCATCCCCTCAATCGTAAGCTGCAGCCTCATAACCTGCTTTCCCTCTAACTTCTTTTTTTCCGCTTTCAGTTCACCGCCCCCGCCGCAGCAGCCGCCTTCCCCCTTCAGATGCTTGAGACTGCTTCTCACTGCAAGCGCAATGATAATAAGTAAAATCAAAACCATGATGGTTGTCGATAAAATAGATCCCATTTTCTTCCTCCTGTCTGTAAAATCCCCAAAAACTGTCTGTTGCAGCAATATTATATCCCCCCGCACATAAATTTACAAGACCTCTTTTTGGGGATTATTTTTCATTTACCTCCTATTTTTTCGTCAAATATTTTCCACGCCATCTTTTCGCCTCTTCCCGGTACTGAATCGCCGTATTCATCAGGTCATCATACTGTACCTTCACACTCTCGATCACTGCTTCCTTCTCTCGTAAGCGTGTTGCCAGATCCCGTATCTGTTTCCCTTGTTCCGAAATCTCTTTCTCCCTTTCCCTGTCCCCCTCGGAATCAGGATGTGGGAAGAGTTCCAAAAAACGCTCCTTTCCATCGGGATCACGTCCATCCGAGGCATAGACACGAAAACTTCGTGCTTCCTTCACAGTGATAAAAAGTCCATCCCCGCATATATGATAAGCATACTCTGCATCTATGGAAAATACAGCAGGGAGGCGGAACTTCCTGTCCTCAAACGGAAATACCCCCTCCAGACACACTGCATTTCCATCTTCTCTGAACAGATACAGCAAAAGCAGACTTCCTTTCCATTCCAAAATCTGTGGAAAAGAGAAGCTGCCTCCCTCATTCCGGGAAATCCGGTATTCCGGCACTCTGTCCGTCACATTTTTTACTAAAATTTCATGCTGCCTGTTCCTATAAGCAAAATACACCGTCCCTCTGTAATACGCATCCGAAAGCTCTCCCTGATAGTCTCCGGACAAAAGGACCGGGCGTATCATCTGCCCTCCGTCCAATGTAGCCCGGAAAATCTGATTCCTGTAGGTATATAATACAATACTTTTATTCTGCCCCAAAAAATAAATATTACGCATATGCTCCCCTCCCGGTATATGTTTATGCACCCTCCTGATCTTTGACGCAGGATCAGCGTCAGGACGTGAGTGCCGGCATCCTGCAGATCATCCCTTCATCCGGTGACAGCCACCACAAAAAACAACATTATTTTATATTTATATGGTAGCACTTTTCGAAAAATTACATAAGATAATGTAAAACACGAAAAGAGGATACAGACTATGGCAAACAATACTTTCGGTCGCGGCAACAGAATCGTCAGTAATGCAGCTGCGAATCAGCCCCGGAACTGCATTGACGTCTGCGCCAATCCCATTTGCGGCGATCCATCCGTGTTAAGCCTGATGGCTCCGCTCATCTACGACGAAATCGGAATAAACCTTTGCACGACCTTCGATCTCGGGACCGATATCTCCACCACCTGGCCGACAGCGGCAAAGGCAAATATCCAGGTGATCGATGTCGCTTATGAGTACGGAGAAGGCGGTGTAGAAATCGATAACATTGTTGGTCGCCCGAACTGCTATCAGATCACCCTTTCCAATCTGACGGCAACCTTTGCAATGAATATCTTCGATAACGACTGCAGACTGCTTGGCACACTTTATCCGACAGCCGTTTATTTACCTCCTTTGGTCACTGCGCCAACCTTTAACGAAGATACCAATCCTACCTCTGTAACATTGGAAGTATTTGCCCCTTACGGCCTGTCTTTCAATGTACCGGAAACCGGTGATCCAAACTTTGCTTTAAACTTTATTGGTTTTGAAGCAGAAAACAATGTAGTCAGACAGGGATTAAATCTCTTTGCTATTCCAAAGCTTTTAGGCTTTGACATTACCGATGATACTGCTACCGTCGGAATCACCTTTATCTTACAGAGCCTGTACTATGCAGGATACAATGTACAGAGTGCCGGAAAGATCCAGACACCGAAGGGCAGCATCGTCGCACCGGATGATACCGACTGCTTACGTTTTGTGGCCGGCGACCTTTTAGATTTAGCCATCAGGCCTTTGAACCTGGGACCTCCTGCCTGTGAAGAAAACCTCAAGAACGACTGCTACGAATCCCCATCCTGCGGTACCTGCCCGGATGATTCCGAGCAGGGAAACGATTTCTTTGGTCCAAATGGCGGTAACGGCAGCGGCAATGGCTGTGGCTGCAGAAATAATCAGAACAACGGGTTCTTTGGTCCAAATGGCGGTAATGGCAGCATTGGGAACGGAAACGGCTGCAGGAACGCAGGAAATAATGGACTTTTTCCTGCCACCAGAGGAAATGGCTGCGGCTGTGGCAATAGAAACGTAAGAGCCACGACAAACAGCATCATCCCGGATCAGCCGGCAGAATAAAAAGAACATCGAATAAAGATCATCCAAAAAGGAGGCTTGCCATCGTCCGGCAGTCTCCTTTTTCCTTGCTTGCTTTTACTTTTGCGACTATTTTATCCGAGTATCTCTGAAAGATTCTTTTGAATCCCTCCTGCCACCTCCGGATCATTCATCGTGTAGATATGAATATGCTTTACCCCGTTTGCGATCAGGTCAATGATCTGCTCCGTGGCATAGGCGATTCCTGCCTGCTTCATATTTGGAGGTTCTTCCCCGAACCAATCTACGATTGCTTTAAACCTCGCCGGCACGCAGCAGCCGGAAAGCTGAATGCTTCTCGCCACCTGTGCCTTTTTCGTAATCGGCATGATTCCCGCAATGATCGGTACCGAAATACCTGCCTCCCGCAAACGATAAAGATAGTTAAAGAAAATCGAATTATCAAAAAACATCTGTGTCGTCAGAAATGCGCAGCCCGCATCCACCTTCTCTTTAATATGTAAAATATCCTCTGCCTTGCTCCCCGCTTCCGGATGTCCCTCCGGATAGCAGGCACCACCGATGCACATTTCCGGAGCCACCCGCTTGATTTCTTCAATCAGCTCAATCGCATGGTGGAACTGATTGGGCAGTGGGAACTCCGATTCCTGGGGAATGTCCCCACGAAGTGCCAGAATATTTTCTATCCCTGCTTCTTTCATCTCCGAAAGTCTCTCCTCGATGGTTTCCTTCGTCGAAGAGACGCAGGTAAGATGCGCTAAGGAATTGACTTCATAGGCATCCTTGATATCCTTTGCGATCCGGACCGTATATTTACTGGTCCCGCCGCCTGCTCCATACGTCACGCTCATAAAATCCGGTTTTAGTGCAGCAATCTTTTTCACCGCTTCATTTACCGATTCCACACCGGCTGTCGTCTTCGGTGGAAATACCTCCATCGAAAGCGTAATCTTATCCTCTTTTAGAACTTCTGCAATCTTCATCTGGTATTCCTCCAAATTCTTATCGTTTTTTCCCACCTTATCTGTTCCTATTCTAACACTCTGACACGTAAAAAACAATCCTCACCAAATGATTTGATTTTTACTCCATAAACTCCCTAAGGAGCCCCGAAATTCCCTCTTTTGCAATCAAGTCCTTATAGTACCTCATCTCGGACTGTATGATATCATCGATGACACGCATCCCTAAAAGCTCGACCGGTGCCTGATCATCCGTCAAAATGCAGTTTCCGGGGGAATATTTCCGAAGCCCGCTTTTTACTCCGGAAAGCATCCCTTTTAGTGCCTCATCCTCTTCCATGGCTAAATTTTCCTCCAGCACCTCCAGCATGTCCTTCCTGTTTGAAGCAAACAGCTCCCGGTTCGTGGAAAGCTCGGCATCTGCCGTGTAGATTTCCGAAAACACCTGCCCGATCGTATCGGACAGATATTCATTGATATTTCCCTTTTTCTCCCCACGCATATTCATATTCACGACCATGACACCATCCTCTGTAAGATGCTCCTTTACCATCCGGAAAAATTCCACAGAAGACATCTGAAACGGAATCGTGATATCCTGATAGGCATCTACCATGATCACATCGTACTTTTTATCCACAGCCTGTAAATATGCCCGTCCGTCATAAGTCGTAACTTTCTTTTTCCCGGAGCGTCCAAAGTATTTTTCTGAAAGCTCTGTAATTTTTTCATCAATCTCCACCCCTTCGATTCCCACCGAAGGAAAATAACGTTCGCACTGTGTCGCATAGGTTCCGGTTCCCATCCCGAGAATCAGAATTTCAAAGGAAGCTTTATTCTGCACATCTGCCATCATCGGTGCCGCCATCGCATAATCATAGTAAAGTCCTGACAGGGAACCGTCTTTTTTCAAAATAGACTGAACTCCGAACAGTACATTCGTGGACAGAATCACATTTTCCTCATCCTCCCTGACCTGCAGATAATTATACACAGATTCCCCCTCATAAGTCAGATTCGTTTCCCAAAATGCAAAATCACCCGAATAACCAAAAATGCAGCACAAAAGAAATAGAAATGCCGAAATCACCACCCTGATAAGCTTTCCCTTTGTCGTAATAAAGTAAAGAAAAGCTAAAACCAGCAGGATTCCCGCAAAAATCAAAAAAGTAACGGAAGTCCCCACCGACGGAATCGTTACAAAAGTCGGAAGAAAGGTTCCTAAGATACTTCCAATCGTATTGGCAGCACCTAAACTCCCGACGATCCTTCCATTATCCTCTAAACTCTCCGTCGTATATTTGACCAAAGACGGTGTCACCGTCCCTAAAAGAAAAAGCGGGAAGACAAAAATCACCATACAGGCAAAAAATGCAGCGATCACCAGAAAATGACTGTTTACCGCCACGATTAAAATACCTGAAATCAGTAAAATCACATATTTCCCAAGCACAGGAATCGCCGCAATCCACACTCCGGCGATGAGAAGCCTTCCGTAGAGCTTTCCGACATCCTTTTCCTTATCTGCTTTTCTCCCGCCGTAGATATTCCCGAAGGCCATCGCAATCATGATCGTTCCGATGATAATCGTCCATACGATCTGCGATGAACTGAAATACGGAGCCAAAAGCCTGCTCGCACCCAGCTCTACTGCCATCACTGCCATTCCGGAAAAAAACTCCGTCAGATACAGATACCATTTATTCTGTAAAATTCCCTTCTGCTCCATTGCTTTACGTTTCCTCTCCTATATGCTCCATTCCCTGTGCTATGATCGTGCGCACATGACCATCTGCCAGTGAATAAAAAACCGTTTTCCCATCCCGCCTGCTTTTTACCAGTTTATTCTGTCTTAATATCCGCAGCTGATGGGAAATAGCAGACTGTGTCATCCCCAGAGCCTCTGCCAGATCACAGACACATACTTCTGCTTCAAACAGTACGAAGAGGATCCGTATCCTCGTAGAATCTCCGAACACTTTAAAAAGCTCTGCCAGGTCATAAAGCTCTGTTTCATCCGGCATCGTTTTATTCACTACTGCTAAAAGCTCCTCATGAATTTCCACTGTATCACAGCAATCAAAGTCCTTTTCCATGAATTTTCTCCTATTCCATATGGTTTATACCAAAGATTTACTCCCGCATTCCCTTCATCGCCTTTTTATTTTCGTACATCCGCTCATCGGCACGTTTGAACACATCATCCACACAGGTGTCCTTTTCCTTATCATATACTGCCAGTCCCATCGCTGCAGAAGCTCTTTCCCAGGGTTCTAATTCCTCTGCGTGACTGGTCATATCAAAATCCTCCCTTAGGATTTCAAGCAGTCTTTCCCTCTTTTCATAATCTCCCTTCTTTAATATCACGACGAACTCATCTCCGCCAATCCGGAAGACCGGAGAATGTGCAAATACCACACAGATCATCCGGCAGGATAACTGAATATAGGAATTTCCATGTTCATGTCCATACGTATCATTCATACGTTTTAAATGATTTAAATCAATCATCAGAACAGCAAACTCTGCAGTCCCTTCTGCAATCTCCTGATCCGTCAAAAGCTTTTCTTCATCATAGGAAGCTTTATTTTTCACCTGTGTCAGCGCATCCTTATAAGCTAAAATTCCCATACGGCTGATGCGCGTTTTCATGCTCTCCACTTCATCCGTCGCCTGCGACAGACGTTCTGCATAGTTCATGATGTCCTCTGACATCTGACGCAAGGAATGATACAGGGATTCAATCTCATCCCCCGTAGAAATTTCCGGGATGTCCAATACCATTTTTTCTAACTTTGCCCCGTTTCTGGTCTTTTCTGCGAAGTCAAGCACACCCTTTTCCAAGGTCTGAATCGGTTCGATCACCCGCTTCTCAAGCCAAACAAGCCAAAGAGTCACAGAAATGCCTCCCACGAAAACCGTTCCACCAATTCCCATCAGCATAAAGCGGAAATCCCGTGTCCGGTGGTATTCGATATATCCCATCCCGATCTGTATCAGGCAAAGCAGTACGATTAAAACCAAACCACTTAGCAAAAGACTTCTGCTCAAAGGATTCCGGTACTTTTTCATCTTCCCCACCTCTTTCCAAAAACATTTATCCATCTAAATCTAATGGTATAGGATAATGAAAGAAATAGCAAGTAAAAACTGTATAATTTTTTTATTTTATGCTATACTCATTATTGTTTGGATTTGCCGGTATTCTGTAAAAGAAATGCTTTTTTGTCCGAACAAAACAAAGTCTGTAAAATGGAGGTTCATAAAAATGGAAGTTCATCAGAAAAAATCCTATGCATTGATCACGGGTGCCAGCTCCGGTATCGGAGAAGAATTTGCAAAAAAACTCGCAAAAAAAGGCTATCCCCTTATCCTGACCGCCAGAAGGGAGGAACGCCTGAAAAAACTCGCAAAAAAACTGAAAACCCAGGTCATTGTCATCGAAGCAGACCTTTCCTCAGACAGTGACAGAAACCGCCTCATAGAAAAAATCCGCCCCTATGAAATAGGAATCCTCATAAACAATGCCGGATTCGGTGATTGTGGGGCTTTTACGAACACGAGGCTTGAAAAAGAAATGAACATGATCGAAGTCAATATCAAGGCAGTCCATTTTCTTACGAAAAAACTTCTTCCCGGTATGCTGAAAAATAACTCCGGATATATTTTAAATGTCGCATCTTCTGCCGGTCTGTTCCCTGCAGGTCCCTACATGGCCGCCTACTACGCTACGAAATCCTATGTTGCCAGTCTTACCAGAGCCATCGCTCATGAGATAAAGGAAAGAGGAAAAAATGTCTATATAGGCTGCCTCTGTCCCGGTCCCGTAAATACCGAATTTAATGCTGTAGCAGATGTCGAATTTGCATTAAAAGGAATTTCTCCGGAATTCTGTTCACGCTATGCATTAAAGAAAATGTTTCAGAAAAAAACGGTCATCATTCCTACGCTCACGCTGAAGCTTGCCGTATTTTTCATAAGATTCCTTCCGTCAAATATCATGATTGCCCTGACCGCCCACCAGCAAAAGCGAAAACTGTACCGATAACTATAAAATCCCCAGAGAAACTAAGAAAAGCACGAACAAAAGCACCGGAGAAACAAACCGGATCATAAGCAGATACAATCCTTTTCTTCCGAATTTTTCTCCATTTTTCGTCGCTTCCTCTACTACCACCGCCGGTTTTAAAAACCAGCCAATCAGAAAACAGGTTCCTATCGCCACAATCGGCATAAAAATATTGTTGCTAAGATAATCCACGATATCCAAAAGCTGTGCATTCACCCCGTTTGGCAGCTTGATTTCAAAGTATAAAAGATTATACCCCAGACAGATGAGAACACCGATTCCAAAGGCAATCAGACCTTCTGAAATCGTCGCCTTTTTCCTGCTTGTCCCGGTTTTATCCATCACACTGGATACGACAGCCTCTAAAACAGAAATCGAACTCGTAAGTGCCGCAAAAAATACCATCAAAAAGAATACCGAGCCAATCACACGTCCAAAAACTCCCATCTGCGCAAATATCTTCGGCATTGCCACAAACATCAGTCCCGGTCCTGCCGTTGTCTTCATCTGGTCTGCACCCATATAGACGCACACTGCCGGGATGATCATCACACCCGCCAAAATTGCAATTGCTGTATCAAAAATTTCAATCTGATTGACTGACTTTATCAGATTTTCTTCATCCTTAAAATAGGAACCATAGGTAATCATAATTCCCATCGCCACACTGATACTGTAAAAAAGCTGTCCCATCGCATCCATCACGACGACGAAAATATCCTTCGCTCCCATTCCTGTAACGTCCGGAATCAGAAAGACCTTTAACCCATCCAGTCCCGTCACACGCTCTGCCCCGGAACCATGACTGAGCGTTAAAGAAAAAATGGAAATTCCCACCACCAGAACGATCAGAACCGGCATTAAAATGCGGGATAACGACTCAATTCCCCGATTGATTCCCCGGTAAATCACAAAGCAGGTGAGCAAAAGAAAGATGGCATCATAGACGATCGGCTCAGCATGTCCCGTAATAAATCCGGTAAAAAAATCATCTCCTGCCGCTTTTTCTCCCTGTCCCGTAATGAAAACCACAGCATACTTCATCACCCATCCGCCGATGATGCAGTAGTACGGCAGAATCAAAAACGGAACCGCACTGGCGATATATCCCAGCCAACCAAACCGCTTGTCCAGCTTTCCATACGCCGTAAGCGAGCTCTGTTTCGTCTTTCGTCCAATCGAAATCTCACTCACCAAAAGCGTATATCCAAAAGTCAGCGCGAGAACAATGTAGATGACTAAAAAAAGTCCTCCACCGTCCTTTGCCGCCAGATACGGAAATCTCCAGATATTTCCCAGTCCCACTGCACTTCCCGCTGCAGCCAATACAAATCCAGGCGAATTTGTAAATGAATTTCTCTTTGTTTTCATAATCCTCTGATTCCTTTCCATTTCTCTTTTTCATTTTTCCGTGCTCTGTTTCCCTCAAATCTCATCCGCAAACCTCTGCCTTACCGTGTTGATCTCCGCATAAACACGCTTCCGTCCACCCGCTCATGGTGTTCTAAAGCAATGGTCTTTGCAAGGCCCATCACCTCTCCTTCCACGGATTCGAGAAGCTTGCCTCCATACCCGGAGTGTTTTT
>JAFVAA010000102.1 GCA_017476305.1 Lachnospiraceae bacterium | reverse complement strand
ATATTGTCCGGGTGGCAGAGGCTGTATCTGCACAGGAGGAAAACTATATAGAAACCGAAAACGCGGAGGGTTTCGGAGCGGAGGATTCTTCTTTCTCCGGAGATTCCAATGAAGAAATTGTTGTGAATTTAGCGGCGTTCCAAAAAGGAAAGCAGGAGCCTTCCGGGGAAGCTGTCGTCATACCGGATGGGATTGCTGCGGAGGAAGCCGGGACGGAAGGCCAGTCAGATGTCTTTCCTTCTCAAAGGATGCTTCAGGTCACTTTAAAAAGGCAGCTGGAGGAAATCCGCCAGAAAATGACGATGCAGGCAGCCGTGGCTATGGAAAAAAGAGGGATCCACGTAGAGACAGAGCCTTTGGAAAATGTCATCCGCAGCCTCCGGCAGATGGAGAATGAGTATGCTGCCAAACAGCTTGGCAGTGCGGTCGTGGTCACAGATGAGGAGTTTTCACTTTTACAGGAGACTTTAGAAAAGACCAATGATATTCGGGAGAGCTTTGCAGGTGTTTTGGGAACTGGTGTCAGGCAGCAGTCCCTTCTGACCATGAATGAACTGCATCGCGCTGTGAGCAGTGAAAATCTTTCCAGGCGGGAGTGGATGGGTGTTTATGAAACGGTTCAGACACAGGTCCGTTCGGATCTGGGGGATTCGATTCAGAAAGCGTTTTCAGGAGTGCCGTCTATTTTGGAGAGTATCGGTCTCGAAGCTACGGAGGCAAATGAACGGGCGGTCCGGATCTTAGGATATAACAGCATGGAGATCACCCGGGAGAATATAGAAGAGGTAAAGGTGTTTGATGCAAAGGTAAATCAGGTGATTGCAAATATGAAGCCTTCTACTGTACTGGAGCTTATCAGGCAGGGAGAGAATCCATTGGATACGCCGATGGATGAATTGAATGAAAAGCTTCAGGCGATCAATGAAGAAAAGAACGTGACAGAGGAAGAGAAATACAGCCGTTTCCTCTGGCAGATGGAAAAAGACGGTCAGATTTCCGAAGAGGAACGAAGCGGTTATATTGGGATTTATCGTCTGCTCCATCAGATTGAAAAATCAGATGGCGCTGTCATTGGAGCATTGCTGGAATCGAACCGGGAAATTACGCTTGGAAATCTTTTGACACAGGTGAGGATCCGGAAGGGCTCCGGTATAGATGCTGCTGTGGATGATACGTCCGGAGCCAGGGAAGCAGTACATACCAGAGAGAGTATTACCAATCAGATCCGGAAAGGCTTTTCGAAAAATACTTCCGGAAGGGAAACGGGAGAACAAAGGGGAACGGGAGAACAGAGCGGGGCTTCCCTGCATGAGGACAGGGAAGCGTATTATCAAAAACTGGTTTCGGATTCCATAGAGGAGCTCTCCCCATCCAAGCTTCAGGAAATGGCAGATGGAGATATGCAGAGGCTTTTAAATACATCTGTGGAGCGTTTTTCAGAAGAGCTTAAAAGGTCAGGCGGGAATCAGGAGATCAGGAAAGCATACTATGAAGCTGTGGCGGAGGAAATCAGGGATGGCCTGAAAAACACAGAGGCTGCAGAGGAACTGTTAGCAAAGCTTTCCATACCGGAAACGGTGGAAAATCTGATGGCTGCAAACGAGGTACTCCGTGGAAGGGACAATGTTTACAGCGAGATTTACAGTCGCAAAAAGCTTTTGGAAAAGCACAGGGAAGAGGAACTGGAGGAAGTGGTGGATGAAATCCCCGAGGCGGTTGATTCCCCGGAGGATCTGGAGAGGAATTGCGAGCAGGCGGAAAAAATCATGCAGGAGGTTCTTACGAAATCCTATGAATCAGCCGATATAAAATTTGAAGATTTACAAAGGCTTAGGCAGCTTGGCAGGGGGATTCGGCTCCAGGCTGCGTTTCGGGCATCGAAAAGTTATGATATTCCTATCCGTACAGGGGATACCATTACTTCTTTAAATCTTACGATTATCCGTGGTGCAGATGAAACAGGGAAGGTTCAGGTTTCCATGGACGACGAAAGGTTCGGCAGTGTGTCTTTGGATTTTAAGGTGAGCGCAGATTCTTCCGTAAAAGGTCTTGTGCTTTGCAGTGAGAGGCAGGGTTTTGAAATTTTAAAGGAGCAGCAGAAGGATATGGAGGCTGCAGTGGAGCATGCCGGTTTTTCTGTCAAAAACATTTCTTATGGAATGGATTTCAAGTCAAGAAATGAGTTGTTGGATGAGTCAGGGCAGAGGGGAACGGATACGGGTGAGCTGTACCGTTTGGCAAAGGCTTTGGTTCGTCAGCTTACGAATGTTATTCAGAAGGGGAGGATTTCATGAGAATTAATCACAATATTGCAGCACAGGTAGCAAATGCAAATTTAAAAAGAGCAGATGACAGGATGAGTGCATCTTTACAGCGTTTGAGCTCAGGATACAGGATCAATAAGGCAGCAGAGAATCCTGCAGGACTTACGATTTCGAACAAGATGAGGACACAGATACGCGCACTCGATCAGGCCTCCAGAAATGCAGATGATGGTGTTTCTGCAATCCGCACGGCAGAAGGAGCATGATCGGAGATTGAAAGCATGTTACAGCGCTGCAGGGAATTGAGCGTCCGGGCTGCGAATGATACACTGGTCATTGAGGACCGCGAGGCGATCCAGAAGGAAGTGGATCAGTTGATGGAGGAGATCGACCGCATCGCAGGAACTACGGATTTCAATGGAAAGAAGCTGTTGAGTGGGGAATGTGGCAGGGTAATTACCTGTAAGCAGCTGGGAGTTGAGCCTTTAGGAGTGTCCGATGCAGTTGAGGCGGGGAGCTATAAATTTACGGTAACAGAATTTGCAGCCCCTGCAAGTGGAATGCTGAATTTCACACTGCAGAAAGCGGGAGAGGTTTCGATAAACGGAACCAGCATTCCTATTTCTGCGGATACCACGGAGGCAGAGCTGTATGAAGAGGTCGTACGGATCTGCGATATGATGGATATCGATGTAAAGCATGATGCGGCCCGCGATACTCCAGGAACACTGACGAAGTGCAGCTTTCAGCTGACATCTCGTGCCACGGGTTCCGATCAGCAGATTTCATTCAGGGGAACCGATGATGCAAAAGAAACTCTGGCAAGGGGGAAGGATGCGCAGATCACTCTGGATACCAGTTCGGGATTTACTGGAAAAGAGGGGATTCTGGCAAATGGCGGAACGGTTACGATATACGACCGTACCGGTTTTGAAATGTCTTTCGCTCTGGAGGATTCATCCACACCTCTTACGAAGGAATTTACCGTGTATGATACCGGTGCTTTGAAGCTTCAGATCGGTGCCAATGAGTCAGAGGACTTAAGCGTGAACTTAGCGAAGGTATCCTGCCAGACCTTGAAGCTGAAGGAGGCGGATGGTGATTCGTTCGTGAATCTCTGCTCCCAGCATGCAGCATCGAATGCTATTACACTTTTTGATAATGCGATCGAGTTCGTATCGGCATATCGTTCTAAGCTGGGTGCTTATGAGAATCGTCTGGACAGTACGATTTCCAGTCTGGATATCAGCAGTGAAAGTACGACTGCTTCCATGTCCAGAATCATGGATACGGATATGGCAGAAGCTATGACGGAATATACACAGGAAAGTGTACTTTCGCAGGCTGCCACATCTATTTTGGCACAGGCGAATAACAGGCCGCAGCAGGTGATGAGCCTGCTTCAGAGCTAAGGGCATAAAAAATAAAGAAAACCTGACGTACATTTTTTCGGAGGTGTACGCCGGGTTTCTTGCTTTATAGGAAACTTCGTTCCCTATAAAGCAAGAAACCCTCCAATGCACCCTTCGGGTGCTACTGAAAAACGGATTTTCAAGGGAAAGAGGTGGCTTATGACACGGGAACAGCAGCAGGGGTATCAGGTGAGGATCATGGAAGCGAATCGAGGGGAACTGGTTGTCATCATTTATGAATTGTTCCTGATTTCGATGGATGATGCGAGGTCGGCATTTAAAAAAGGAGAATCAGAGGAAGGGATCAAATATGTGAAGAAGGCAGAGGGCTTTTTGCAGGAGCTTATGGGGAGCCTGGATAAGCGCTATGAGATTGCAGAGCCTTTAATGCGGCTGTACCGCTATGTATATGAACAGTTGATTTTTTCTGTCCTCAGAAGGAAGCTGGTAAATGATGAAACGGTCTGCCATGTTATGGAAAGGTTAAAGGATGCCTTTGCAGAGGTGGCGAAAAAGGATAATTCGGAACCTTTGATGGAGCATACACAAAAAATATATGCAGGATTGACCTATGGAAAAAGTTCGTTAAATGAGGTATTATTATCAGGGGATGAAATGAATCGGGGGTTTCAGGCCTGATCTCAGTTTTATAAAATGCTGTGGGAAGGGCGGACTGTGGTAAAAAGTCTGATATTACAGAAAAAATCTTAGAAATGAGAGGATATTTGGAATGAAAGAGAGAGCAGCGGGCATTTTGATGCCGATCAGCAGTCTTCCGACAAAATATGGAATTGGAACCTTGGGGCGTGAGGCATATCGTTTTGTGGATCAGTTGATACGGGCCGGACAAAAGTACTGGCAGGTGCTTCCGGTTGGACCTACCAGCTTTGGCGACAGCCCATACCAGTCTTTTTCGGCATTTGCAGGAAATCCGTATTTTATCGATCTGGAGGAGCTGGTGGAGGATGGTCTGTTAAAAACAGAGGAGATCGAGCAGTACGACTGGGGTGCAGATCCCGCGGATATTGATTATGCGAAGATTTATTTTAGCCGTTTTAAGGTGCTGCATCAGGCATTCGAAAGAAGCAGCCATAAAAAGAGCAAAAAATATCATGCCTTTTTAAAGAAGAACAGGTATTGGATCGATGATTATGCTTTTTATATGGCACTCAAGTTCTATTTCGACGGGAAAGAGTGGCTGAAGTGGGAAAAGGAGCTCCGGATGAGAAAAAAAGAGGCTCTGGAGAAATATCAGAGTCTTCTGGCCGTGGAGATTGACTTTTGGAGATTCTGTCAGTTCGAGTTCTTTGAACAGTGGGCAAAATTAAAGAAATATGCGAACAGGCATGGTGTGAAGATTATCGGGGATATTCCGCTCTATGTGGCACTGGATAGTGCGGATGTGTGGACACATGGGGAACTGTTCGAGCTGGACGAGAGAAAGAAACCGATCAATGTAGCGGGAGTTCCGCCGGATGCGTTCAGTGATGACGGGCAGCTTTGGGGAAATCCTCTTTATCATTGGAAGAAAATGGAGAAGACCAAATTCAAATGGTGGGAGATGCGGATGAAATCAAATGCCAGATTGTATGATGTTATCCGGATTGACCATTTTATCGGAATTGTAAATTTCTGGTCCGTTCCTGCGGAGGAGACCACTGCAATCAATGGAAAATGGCGCAAGGGACCGGGGAAAAAACTGACTCAGGTGATAAAGAAAGCGACGAAGGGTTCGGATATCATTGCAGAGGATTTGGGAGTAGTTGGCGATAATGTCCGAAAACTGATTGAAAAAACGGGCTGGCCGGGCATGAAGATTTTAGAGTTTGCCTTTGATGGGAAGAGTACAAATGAATATCTTCCGCATAACTTTAAAGACGCGAACTGCATTGTATATGGAGGAACGCATGACAATGAGACTTTGATGGGCTTCTTTAAAGAAAAAAAAGAATCCGACATGGAATTTGTATATGATTACCTGAATATATCATCAAAGGAGGAAATCCCTGCAGCGATGCTTCGTCAGGGATACATGAGCATTGCGGATACCGTGAGCTTCCAGATGCAGGATAATCTGGGGCTTGATAATACAGCGCGCATGAATCTTCCTGCTACGGTAGGGCAGAACTGGCGATGGCGTATGCTTCCGGGGCAGTTCACGGGAAAGCATATTGTGATGCTGAAAAAATACTGTACCTGCTATAACCGGTGAAGCTTTATCGAAAGAAAATATTTTCCGGCACATCCGTGAACACTGCGTTCAAGGGCATTGTGTCCGCTGATGAGTGGTGAAACGGTATTTTTTAAAAAAAATTAAAAAACTACTATACGAAACAGGAGAAAATATGATATAATGTAAACCAGCTATAAAATTCTGTTTTGCACATAGTAGTTTTTTGATTTAAGAACCGGCTTTTGAAAACTGACCTTGTGCAGCCGGAGTTTTAAAACGTCAGAAAAAATGAAAATAATTATCTAGGAGGACATTAGGGTGAAAAAAAGACTTTCTTTAGGATTTACAATCAACTTATCGTTCATAGCTATCATAGTGCCGATGCTGATCATAGCAGTTGCGGGCTATATAGTTTCAAACAATGCAACAACTGCCGGGGATGAACTATACCGGTCGTATGGTAAGACACAGGGAGATGCCGCGATGGCATTTGCTTATTTCCAGGATGCGAAGGCTCAGGTCCGTAATGTATTGTATGTGTATGCAGATGATACCACGAAGCGGGAGGCAGCTGTGGAGACTTTGGATAGTGGAAAGGCGCAGATGGAGAGCTTCGTAGATAAGGCAAGGGAGCAGCTTACGGATTCCACCAGCCTGAATCTCTTAAAAGAGTCCGAGGAGGCTGCGGAGAAGTATTATGACTCAGCTCATGACTGTATAGACCTGGCAAAATCAGGTAAGGTGGATGAGGCGAAAAATGAGCTTGTTACCGTGGCAGTGCCGGCTGCAAATTCAGCCCAGGAAAAGATGGAGGAGATGCTGAGCGCACTGGATAAAAAGGCGAATGAAAAAGTAGAAAGCGTTCAGGCATCAGCGATGGTAGGTACGATTGTGATCTTTGGTCTGGTCATCGTTGGAATTGCCATTGCTTTATATGCTATCAGCTATATGAGCCGCAAGGTAAGGGGCTCTATTGTGGAAATCGCACAGAGTGCAGGACAGCTTGGTGAGGGTGATATTAATATAGAAGTACCGAAGGATCATACGATCAAAGAAATCTACGATTTGATCAGTGCTTTCCAGAAGCTGACACAGAATCTGCGCAGGCAGGCAGATGCTCTGACAGAGTTTGCCGGTGGAAATCTTCGTGTGGAGTTCAAGCCGACTTCTTCCCTGGATGTGGTAGGTAATGCCATCGTACAGCTTTTGGAGGATAACAACGCAGTATTAAATAATATCCGTAATGCTACAAATCAGATCAATCTCGGTTCCGGTCAGATTGCTGCCGTCAGCCAGACTTTGGCACAGGGCTCTACACTGCAGGCGAGTGCAATTCAGCAGATTACCGCTTCCATAACGGATATTGCGAACCAGACCAGAGGAAACGCAGATCAGGCAGACGAAGTGCTGAAGGTCGTGATGGAAGCAAAAGAAAATGTGCGTACCGGAAGTACCTACATGCAGGAAATGGTAAATGCCATGAAGGAAATCAATGAGGCATCCGAGAATATCCATAAGGTTATTAAGGTGATCGATGATATTGCATTTAATACGAATATATTAGCACTGAATGCTACAGTCGAGGCAGCGCGTGCAGGTGAGCAGGGCAAGGGCTTTGCAGTCGT
>JAFVAA010000001.1 GCA_017476305.1 Lachnospiraceae bacterium | reverse complement strand
GAACCAGAGGATGATCATCCAGAGCTATATCGACAGGCATGATGATCTGGAGCTTGTGGGGACTTATATTGATGATGGCTATACCGGCTTGAATTACGAGAGGGAGCAGTTCCGGCAGATGATGGCGGATGCGGAGGCAGGAAAGATTGACTGTATCTGTACCAAAGACCTTTCAAGGCTCGGTCGTGAACGGATCGAGACAGGCACTTATATCCGGCAGACATTTAAGGAAAAGGGGATACGGTATATTGCGATCAACGATAATTATGATACGCTGACCGCTGACGGATCGGAAACGAATATCGTCATGCCGGTAAAGGCTCTTGTGAATGACAATTTCAGCCGGGACATTTCAAACAAGGTGCGTTCCAGCCAGCAGATCAAGCGGATGAACGGGGAGTTCATCGGTGCATTTGCCCCTTATGGATATGCAAAGAGTAAAGAAAATAAGAACCGGCTTGTGGTGGATGGCTATGCGGCAGATATTGTGAGGGAGATTTATGCAGAAAAATTGTCCGGAATGAGTGCGAATGCGATAGCGGAGGGATTGAACCGGAGGGGCGTCCTGTGTCCGTCAGAATATAAGCGGGAAAAAGGAGAACGGTATGCCACAAGTTTCAAGCAGGCGGCACATTCACGGTGGTCAGCAGTGACGGTCAAGCGGATTCTGGAGAATGCGGTCTATACCGGTGTGCTGGAGCAGGGAAAGCGGGCGAAGGTCAGCTACAAGGTCAAGAGGGAAATACAGGTGCCGGAGGCAGAGTGGATCAGGGTGGAGAATACACATGAAACGATCATCAGCAGGCAGGACTATGAGGCGGTGCAGATACTTCTGCAGAGGGATATGAGGGCTGCAGGAAAAGGTGCAAAATCAAAAAAGAATGGCCGCACTCCTAAGAAAAATGCCAGACAGACAGGAGAAATACAGACAGATGGTATTGATGACAGCATAGACAAGTGTGCCTATAAATATGCCGGATTATTGTTCTGTGGGGATTGTGGTATGAGTATGGTGCGGAGAAAGTCAAAATATAAAGAGAAAGAAATCATCAACTACATCTGTTCCGGCTATAACCGGAACGGAGATTGCCGCAGGCACAGTCTTCGTGAGGAAATGCTGGATGAAATCGTGGCAGGGGAATTGAACCGCTATATTCATCTGCTCTGCGATACACAGAGCATTTTGGAGAAGATCGGGCAGATGGAGGACGGTTTTGAAAATGTTATGGAACAGGATGCAGAGATCGTGCGGTTGAGGAAGGAACTTACGAAGTGTTCTGCTCTGAAATCTTCTTTGTATCAGGATTTGCAGGAGGGGATTCTGACAGAAGAACAGTTTGCACAGTACCGGGAGATCTATGGCAGAAAAGAGCAGGAGATTTTATCTGCGATCAGTGAGCAGGAGAAACTGATCCGGAAACTGTATGCGGATGGCGTGGCAGTCGGGAAGAAGATGGTAGGATTTAAGGAAAGATTGCTGGAACTGTCTGAAAGTCAAAAAGCTGTTGGTGGTCCGTATGATGAGAGAATTTCAGAGAGTGCAGAGGTTCAAAGTGGTGTTTTTTCGGAGATTGACAGGCTTACCCTTGTGACATTCATAGACCAGATCCTGATCTATGAGGAT
>JAFVAA010000101.1 GCA_017476305.1 Lachnospiraceae bacterium | reverse complement strand
TCGTGATTTCGCTATCATCTCCAAATTCATACGTACCGGATTCCACCAATGACAGCTTGTCGTCCTCTACCACGTAGAACGTATTCTGCGTTCCTTCTATTTTATATTTGCCGGAAAGCGTCTTGGTGCTTCCCGTTTCCGCTTCCTTCGCTGATTTCAGATCAGCCTCGTGCGTGTTCTCCTTTTCCGTAGCGTCATGCACTGCTGTGGCACTACCATCCAACGCCTGCTGTGCCTGTCCGCTTCCGCAGGCGGTCAGGGTAAGTGCCATCGCTGCAATCAGCAATATCGTTTTAAGTTTCATGATGCTTATTCATCCTTTCCATCGTGTAGGGCGCATACGGCTAAAGCTCACCCATTAATAGTGCAAATTCTTTCATAGTCAGTCCCTCTATTCGATTTTCACCAGTTTGCAGTCGCTCTGCATGACGAACATATCACCTTCCTCAGACCCGACGTACTTTGTCCTCAGTTCCGAACTAAGGTCATCCATTGAAACCTTCGTCCTTATCTCATGTGTGAAATCATGCTTCCGGACTGCGATTATCCTCCTGTCCTCGCCGGAGATAACCCTGTAAATATAGTTGTCCTCATAAAATGATCGAATAAAACGACCGCTATTGAGCACATCGTCATCGAGCACCTCTTTGTAAACCTCAAGGATTTCCCATTGTGTCTTAAGCGCAGTGATATGATCGCCTACGTGCTTCTGATCCATAGGTCCATCATCTGCCTTTATGGGATTATCATATCCCAGCTTACGTTCACATATATGCTCGTAAGCTCTTCTCCTCGCATACCCATCCTCTATGTTTTCGAGCTTTGTGATCTCCATTTCAGACGACTCCCGCCCGACATAGACTCCGACATACTGCCCGCGTCTGATGGCAATGTATATCTCGTTATTGGTATGGCAAACCGGGCATTCATGCTCAAAATCATAAAAGTAGTTCCTGTTGCCTCTGTCTACATAGTCACCAAGATAAAAGTCCTCAAGAATGCACTCATAACGCTTTGTCTGCTCTTCAAACTGTACAGTATGCCCACAACTCGGACATTTATACTTGCCCCAGAAAGTATCAAACATTCCCACAAGAATCACCTACTCTTCATCATCATTCAATGCTGCCCAGTATTCCTCCATAGTTTTAAACGGACCGAGCAGATTAACTCCATTTCTAACATCTTCCATGGCTGCGATAAGCTCCTCGCTATACGGATTCGGATCGTCAATAGCATCCAAAGCAGAAATCAGACTCTCAACAAATTCCGCCGCCACAATTCCAAATCCCGTCTTATCCTCTGGCATCGTGAACCAGTCGAAAATCAGCCTGTCGCCTTCTATGCTGACATTCTTATCTTCCACAAACGGCAGCCATTCGAGCTTCGATAAATCCTCGAGAGCGCTTGTCGGAACCGAAACGGAGAGTGTGTCCGTAGCATCGGTACGAGCCGCAATGTCATCATCTATTATCTGCAACGCGTCCACCACATAATACTCGTGTATGAAGCTTTGCGGATATTGTTTTACCGCGTCCGTTGCCTTTATCAGTGTTTCTTTATCCATGCTCTTTTCCTTCGTCATTTCACCTTCACAGTGACTTTGAAAGTCTTCTCAGCTGCATTATAATCATCCGTTTCCACCGCACTGACCCTGACCGTCATGGCGTATGTGCCTTTTCCCGTTCCCTTCTTTATGGTAACCTTCCCACTTCGGAAACCCAGCACTTTCTTTGACTTCGCATTCTTATATCTTACGGAATAAGACAGCTTCCCGTCTCCGTCAGTCTTCGCGCCGATGGTAAATGCCCGTTTTGCCTTCTTCAACTTCGATGCCTTAAAAGATACCGTCTGTCTGCTGACGGTAATGTTCTGTGCGGGCTTTTCGAGTGCCGGGATGATGTCCTTCTTTTCATTATACCCGCATTTCGAGCACGTGACGAGCGTATATCCTTCAGTAACGTAGGTAGGAGCTACTGTCTCTTCCGTAAGCTTATGCCCCTCTGCCGGTACAGAATACTCCTTCCTGCCACCACAGAATGCGCACGTCCCTGCATACAGGCCATCCTCCGTGCAGGTGGGCTCTTTTATGATCTCGATGTATATCCGCAGATGGTCGAACTCCGGAAGTATCTCTGTCTTTGCCTCACCGCAGATTCCGCAGGTAAACTTCATGTACCCGTCATGCGTACACCACGGGTCTTCCTTTTCTATCCCGCCGCTCCATATGTGTCCATCCTCATCCGGTACTTCCAGAACGTACCCACACTGTTTACAAGTGTATTCCGAATGGCCGCCGTCAGCCTCCACATGACCCGTGTACTCGTAGTAATGAGTGCAGGCGAGCGAGAGTGCCTCTGTCTTTATGGGCAGTGCAAGTGCCAGGGATAAGACCAAGACGGCGGCAGATAATGTTTTCATCCTTTGCATGGTCTGTCACTCTCCCTCCGTAGGGCTCATCTTCCGCAGGCTCTCCCGTATCCTTTCCAGCTCCATAGCACGGCAATACTGCGCATACTCAACACGGGCTTCCAAAAGCCGGTGATGTAGTTCCTTCTCCTGCGGATAGATTTCTTCTTCCGGAAGGCCAAGTTTCTTCCGCATTTCTTCCCTGGAAAGCCATTCCGTGCAATTCCTGCTTTGCTCGAAGCTTTCCTCGAGATCGTCGATGACCTCCTGCACATCGGCATAATTCATCCCGAATGTAATCAGCTCATGAACAAACTCGATCACCACCGTACTCAGATGATCCTGCGTGTATTTATTGTCTGCTACAAGAAAAGACACAGCCTTTTCACGTGGAGTGAAAGAAATGTCATAGCAGGAGAAATCCTCGTAATCATAGGATGTAGCTGCAAGAATTTCTTCTGCGTAAGCAAGACACAATCCTCGCTTTGAAGTATCCTCAACATCCGCTTTTGTCAGGAATAGAATCCTTACCTTTTCATCAGATGGCTCCGGCTCCATATCAGCCAGCAATCTTATGAATTCCGATAAGCGCTTCTCCCTACGCTCCTTTAGCCCACCCACTGTGATGTCTTCCGGAACCTTTTCAAGTCCTCCGATCTCAACCGGATAATCGAAGCAGTATTCTCTTGCGATTTCCTCCGGTTTCATTCCCCGGATGACTTCCTGAATCGTTTTCAAACACCTCACCTCACAACGCCTGCTTGACCAGCTTCATGATGTCCGAATCCACATTGATGTTTATTAGGTTTGACTTTTCTCCCGTGTCCACTTCAAAAGGCTCCATACCCTCTGCTTCACACATAGGACGCACGTGGAAGATGGGCGTTGCACTTTCCTCTTTTGAAACAAAGCCCACGCCCCAGATATTGGGTAGATTGTCAAAATCCTCATCAGTCACGGGATTGTACCGACCCCACAGACACGCCACGTAGAACCTCTGCAAAAGGCCGACTTCCTCGCACTCCTCATAGAGTACGTACTCGAAATCCCTGTCCTTTTTATTGTCATGGCCTTTCATGTAGGCAATCAGCAATTCCGGGTCTTTTGCCTCTATCTCAAAAGGGAGCCTGGGACCCGTCTTTACCTCGTCAATCCTGCAGCCATCCATCTCTATGCTCATTTTGCAGAAGCTCTCTGCGAATTCCCTGTCTTCTGCAAATTTCCGTCTAAGTTTATCGTAATCCATCGTCATTTTGTATCCTCCTAATTTTGATCTTATTCTACCACACTTCTGGCATTAAAAACACCCCAACGGCATATTCCGTCAAAGGCGTTTTGCATCACTCGGGTTGGGTTATCCTATTTTGGGTAGGATAGGTTTGGTTTTATTCAGCTGCCGCAGTTGTATCGTGGATGGCTGCTTCTTTGCCACAGGCGGATAACATTAGTGCGGTTGCTGTGACAAGTAGAATAGATTTAAAGTTCAATGGTCTGTACCTTCTTTCTGGTTGGTGATATATGGTTACTTCTGCTCCGCTCCAGTGAACAGAACCTGGAATCCGTCATCCAGATTGACGATAGCATTTCGGACATTGGAATCGGTGTCATTAAGGTAGATTGTCAAAGAATGCCGTTTGTTGCTGATAAGGTAGTCAAGATCATGGAACATCGTATTGCTTAAGAGCAACTCAAATGGAGCATCGGCAAATTCCGAATTCGTTACCACGGGCAGTTCTGGGAAAATAAGAGCATTTGCCTTGCTACCGATAATCAGACTCGGAATTTTGTAAACATCACCTATCGTGGGACCGCCAATACCGGAATAGCCGACACCTTTCTTAAACAGCCTGCCACCGATAGCTTCGAGTAGAGTCTTGCTCGCCGTCCAAACCGGGAAACGCGCTCCTGTGTCAAGTAAAGCGGCGAGATTTCCATGTTCAGAAAGATAAACGATGGGACGGTCAGCGCTCCTAAGTAAGGGTAATAAAATGTCTTTCATCCTAATACCCCCAGCTCGAAAAGTCTATTCGGATTTGTGTAAACCGCCATCATCTTGCCCTTCGTCTTGAACTGCTCCATTTGCAAGTCGTCTTTGTTCCGATTAGTATATGTTACAACAGCACTCCCGATGTTCGATGAATCTTCCCACACCACATCTGTCAGTCCCACCCACTGATTTGGATATGCTGCTGTTATTTCAGCCCATGTCATTCGTTTAG
>JAFVAA010000100.1 GCA_017476305.1 Lachnospiraceae bacterium | reverse complement strand
TCCTCTGCCCGAATAAACCTGCGGAAAATGTGCCGTAACTCTGCCCTGGATCCGCTTTCGCCGAAACGACTGCGCAGTCAGGGCGGAGAAAATGCCGAAATCAATTTGCTGAAATCTCCGCTCTCAATCTGCCGTTTGACACCTTGGATCTCTCTTTTATCAACAAACATCTCTTTCGCCATTGAATACCATCCAAGTTTCAACACCTGCTCAACAAACGGATATTCATGATAAAGATTAAAGAACTGATCCACTATCCACGGAGATGAATTCCTGATACTTGGGACTACTTTCTCAAAAAAAATATCAAAGCAGCTATATTTCATACATGTGTCTGTCAACAATCCAAAATCCGTATTGTAGAGGACTGTCTGCCTTGGCACTTGCAATTCTGACGGATTCCAGCCCCATCCATGTCCCACCGGATCCCGCCACCGATAGACATAAGAATCGCTGTCTCGGCCCATCTTGTAATACCCCATTTCATAATCCTCAACATTTTTCGGTGTGTGGATTGTCCTAAACAATTCCCTGCTATTAAACTCCGGGTGGCGAAAATCCTTTCTGAAATCCTTTGTGTGACATATATACCGGACAAGGACATTACTCCCATTGGTCTGAATTATCGTGCTCCAGTTTATTTCAAGAAGCTGCCCTCGCCCCATGCCTGCACTCTTTGCAATAATCCATTTCCCACAATGAGGGCACATAAAATCGTGATTGTGCCGCAGCTTCTCTTTGTTATTCCACACAGGGATTTTCTTGTGATAAACCCCATCCTTCCGTATCTCATATTCAAATCCACATCTTGTGCAATAAGCCCATTTCTGTTTCCGTGAATAAAAAATGTAATTATGTTCATCAAAAACTGTATGCTCTATGAAATTCTGATAATCATCTGGAAGCTCTGGAAACAAATCCATCCTTGCATCTATCTCGCCACAGACTTTCTGATGCTTTGCAATGAGCTTTCTGTCTCTTATATCTGCCTGATATGCATAGATATAATCATCAAACTTGTACCCTGCATCGCATCGGTTACTCTTGGTCTTCTTTCGCCATTTACGCATAAATTCTATTATGATATCTTCGTCCTGTGGAGATGCGAGAGCCCATTTTCCTTCCATCCGACACCAATCGCTTATTTGGTATCCGGCAATATAATCAAATGCCCCTGTCCGCCATTTCACTTTCTTATCCGAAAAATACTGAGTTATGTAATCCTCTTTCTGACAAAACAGCCTAAACCACAGTTCAACTCTCTTTTTTCCTTTTGGTCGGAAACAGTTAATAATCAGCGTTTCCTCTCCACTTACCTCCCTGCATTCTGCCTGGATAATTCCACGCATATCCTTAAACATTGTCCGTAGTTTCTGATATTCTTTCTTTACTATCGGTTTAGGGATAGAGGCCAATTCTTTCTTTTTCATCTGCTCCACCCCCTTACATTCCCATCATAGCGAACATATCCATCTGTCCGTCTATGTCTTTTGAATTCTTTTTGAATTTCGGTGTTTCTGCCGGTTTCTCAGCCTCTTTTTCTTTCTTTGCATAAGTTCCGGCTTTCTGTGAAGCAAGTGACTTTTTATCTGCAGCTTTCTTTTTTCTTTCTTCCTCTCGTTTCTTTCGTTCCTCTGCCTCTTTTGCTTTCTTTTCTTCCTCGGCCGTGTCGTCTTTATGGTAATAATC
>JAFVAA010000099.1 GCA_017476305.1 Lachnospiraceae bacterium | reverse complement strand
CCGCAAACTCACAGATTGCCCTGAAAATCATAGGGCAATCTGCTCAGACAGTGCTCCGGGGCTGTATTCGTCGTAAATCCGACCTGCTAAATTTTTACGAACCATGTCACAAATCGCCTCTCCCGAAGTTCCGGCGGCAGCTTTTACACATTAGTTTTTGAAGCAGAAAATGTGAATATACGTTATCGGGTATTCCCTTCAAGCTGTTCGAAAACAAATGTCTTTATCAACAAATTCACCAAAGGGCAGCGTGCTTTCTGTCGAAACCGTAGATACAAAGCTTACAAACAGAAAGCTCAATAGACTGACCGAGAAGGACATAACTCGCAGATAAACAAAATTTTGACATTAAGTTACTGTGAATGGTAGGTGAATGGTAACAGAGCAGTATAATTGACAGAATAAAG
This sequence comes from Lachnospiraceae bacterium, assembly GCA_017476305.1. Classification (GTDB taxonomy): domain Bacteria; phylum Bacillota; class Clostridia; order Lachnospirales; family Lachnospiraceae; genus Butyribacter. Next base: position 8,945 of record JAFVAA010000099.1, on the reverse strand, counting down.
TATATCTGATATTATGGGTTGAAGAAATAAACCATAAACCAGGCAAATATTATCGCTAATCATTATAATCGGGGGAGAAGCGTATGAGTAAAGGAAAATTTAAGGGACTCTACAGGATATGGGTTTTGTTGATAACTGTTCTGCTGGCGGGGTGTCAGACAGGCAGAGAGGGAGAGGAAAAGGTTCCTTCCGGGGAAGCGTCAGAGACGATTCCTGAGGGGGAGGACCGTGTGGAAAGTGCTGTGCCGGAGAAAGACTTATGGGATGGTTTTTCAAAGGGTGCCGAAAAGGGGGATGGCTACAGCTTTCGAAACAGTACGAATACCTATACCAACGACATGGAGGACCGGTGGGGATATGTGTATCAGAGTGTATTTGGAAAAGAGGGAGAAAAAACGATTCAGTTAGAGAAGAATGATGCTGAGATTCGTGCGGTATCCTATGTGACAGATGAAGCCCTTTACTACCACTGTTTTTATCAATACGATCCGGAAAAAGAAAAATATGGAAAGGGAGAGCTTTGGCGTGTACCTGTTAAAAAGACGGACGGGTATGATGAGCTTCTTTTTGATGAAGAAAAATGTGTGCTGAAAATGGAAGACTTGTCAGGGTTATATGTGATGGATTCTTTGCTCTATGTGAATTTAAATTCTTTAGGAACTGTTTCCTTAGATACAAAGGATGCGGCGGACTGCTTTCGGATTTACGATATGGAAAAGGAGCAGTGGCTCGATGTAGAAGGGATTCCTGATAAGCTTTCCGAAATGAGTTACTGTTACTGGTGCGGTGTAACAGAGGAAGGTGGTTTTTTACGTGCAGTGAAGCAAAAGGAGGAAGGAAAGCAGGAGAATCCGCATGTACAGACAAGCCTTTATTTTTCTGATAGAAATACACATGAACTGACGCTGCTTAAAGAGGGGAAATATGATGAGACCTTTTTTTCTGCATATGATTCCAAAGCCTTTTTCTTTTCAAACGGACATCAGGTGGAGTATTACCAGGGTGGAGAGTTAAGGGAGTATCTTTCAGAAGGAGCTTTCGATGAAAAAATAAAGGAGATTTGGAATCGCTGGACCGAAGAGGGCAGTGGATGGAATTATCGGGATGATCAGTGGCATTTGGATGAAATATATCTTTCGGAAGAAGGGAGCTTACAGCTCATTTTCTGTACGACAGATGCAGAGAAAAAGCGTACAGATTATGACTGGATGTATCATTTACAGGATGATAAGTCTTACTATCTCCAGTCGATTGCTTTAGCGTGTCCTCTGGATTCCCAGCCATCTGACGGGCTGTTCGAGCTGGATAAAGAAACGAAAAATGCACTTTCAACATCGTTTTGCGTATATTTCGACCGGATGGACTGGGAGAAATATGAGGCGAGCCTAAAGAAAGAGGAGGCAGAGGTGCTTGAAAAGCTTCTGCCGGTACTTACGGAAAAAAAGGAATTTACACTTTATGAATGGGATGGAAAAAAGAAGAAGGTAAAGGACTGTCCGCATACTGTAACGACGATAAAGGACTGGATCGGGAAGGAAAAGACAGAGAATATGCTTTTTGGTGCCGTTATGGTAAATACCTTACAGACGGGGACACCAGACCTTTTTCTGGATTTGGATGGCAATGATCTGATTTTGCATCCGGAGGGAGGGGAGGTCTATGGGCTTGCTTCAAAGTATTTTGATATAGGACAGATGAATCGTTTGGGATGGTTTTCTATAGATCTTCGTAAAAATGAAGGTCTGGAGACACAGTATTTCCAGATACAGTATCCGAAAGAAAAGGAAGGAGAGTTTGAGCAGGCAGTTTTTCAGATGCTTGGAAAGGAGGATGACTTTACTTTTTATAAAAATGGGAAAAAGATACCGGAAGAACGCATGGAAAACTGGTGGGGAGACGGTGATACGTACTATATGGCGACCTGGAAGTAAACTGTGTGGATTTGTAAATGAGGAGGAAGAACTGCAGGGTTTAGAGCCTGTTGTGATGTGAGAAGATGGTTTCATCATATAAAAACCGGACCGGCACAGGATGAAAACTGTATCATCCCGTGCCGGTCCGGTTTTCTGAACCCTTTTCTTCCGCTTATTTTTTATTTGCCCGGTATCTCTGTGTCGAATCTAAAATCTTTTTCCGGATTCTCAAATTTTCCGGTGTGATTTCTAAAAGCTCGTCCGTGTCGATAAATTCGAGTGCCTCCTCTAAGCTTAAAATCTTTGGCGGAGTGAGCTTTAGTGCTTCGTCGGCACTGGAGGAGCGGGTATTGGTCAGGTGCTTGGTTTTGCAGACATTCAGTTCGATATCGTCTGTCTTTCCATTCTGTCCGATGACCATACCGGCATAGACCTTTTCGCCCGGTCCTACAAAAAGCGTTCCCCTGTCCTGTGCATTGAAAAGACCATAGGTCACTGTTTCGCCGGATTCGAAAGCAATCAGGGAGCCCTGCTTTCGGTAAGCGATATCGCCTTTATATTCTGCATAGTCCTCGAAAACAGTATTGATGACACCATTTCCCTTCGTATCGGTCAGAAATTCCCCACGGTATCCGATCAGTCCTCTCGATGGAATCAAAAACTCCAGTCTCGTAGAACCGCCGCCCATCGGTGTCATGCCCTGCAGCTCGCCCTTACGGTTTGAAAGCTTTTCAATCACGCTGCCGGAAAACTCCTCCGGCACATCGACATAGGCGCGCTCCATCGGCTCCAGCTTATGTCCCTTTTCATCGGTCTTATACAGAACCTCAGCCTTACTCACTGCAAATTCATAGCCCTCTCTGCGCATATTTTCGATTAAAACGGAGAGATGCAGTTCGCCTCTGCCGGATACCTTAAAGACATCCATGCTGTCCGTTTCTTCGACACGCAGGCTCACGTCGGAATTTAATTCACTGAAAAGCCGTTCCCTTAAATGGCGGGAGGTGACGAATTTGCCCTCTTTTCCGGCGAGGGGACTGTCATTTACCATGAAATCCATGGAAATCGTCGGCTCAGAAATTTTCTGGAATGGAATCGCTACCGGATTTTCCGGTGAGCAGATGGTATCTCCGATATGAATATCTGCTATTCCGGAGATGGCGACGATGGAACCGATACTTGCCTCACTTACCTCTACCTTTTCCAGACCATCAAATTCATAGAGCTTACTGATTTTTACCTTCTGGTTTTTCTCCGGATCATGCGCATTGACGATGACAGCCTCCTGGTTCACTTTGATCGTACCATTGTCTACCTTTCCGACACCGATTCGTCCGACATATTCATTGTAGTCGATGGTGCTGATTAAAATCTGTGCAGAGGCTTCCGGATCTCCCTCCGGAGCCGGAATATAGTCTAAGATGGTATCGAAAAGCGGAGTCATATCCTTTCCCGGTTCCTCCATTTTATAGGAGGCGATTCCATCTCTGGCAGAAGCGAAGATGAACGGGCAGTCAAGCTGCTCCTCATTCGCATCCAGATCGATAAAAAGCTCTAAAATTTCATCGATCACTTCCTCGGAACGTGCCTCCGGACGGTCGATTTTATTGATACAGACGATGACAGGGAGATCTAGCTCCAGTGCCTTTTTTAACACGAACTTTGTCTGCGGCATCGCTCCTTCAAAGGCATCTACCACTAAAATGACGCCATTGACCATTTTTAAGACACGTTCTACCTCGCCGCCAAAGTCGGCATGTCCGGGTGTATCGATGATATTGATTTTTGTGTCTTTATAGGTAATGGCTGTATTTTTTGAAAGGATCGTGATTCCTCTTTCACGCTCAATGTCACCGGAATCCATGACTCTTTCTGCCACCTCCTGATTTGCACGGAATACCCCGCTCTGTTTTAAAAGCTCATCCACCAAAGTCGTCTTTCCGTGATCTACGTGTGCAATGATGGCAATATTTCTGATATCTTCTCGTTTCATCTGTGGTTCCCTCCGCTATTCAGTTCCTTGATATTTTCAAATACGAAATTCCAATCTAATAGTATACTATATCTTTTTAAATTTACAAGTAAAAAAATTCCTGGTTTTTTCCTTTCTTTTTGTGTATTTTTTCCGTTCAAGCTACTAGTCATTTCATCAGAACTGTGATACAATGCGAAATATCAGTTATATTTTATACCATGTTACACGATATAAAAATCATTATCGTTTAAGGAGGTGTCGTCATGGAGGGAGCAAGAGAGTATCCGGTCAATGTGATTGGACATATTAATCCGGATACGGATTCCATCTGCTCTGCGATTGCTTATGCAGATCTGAAAAAAAAGACTGGAGCGGGGAATTACGTGGCGAAGCGTGCCGGCCAGATCAACAATGAAACCCGCTTTGTACTAAAGAGGTTTCAGGTTCCGGATCCGGAGTATATGGGGGATGTCAGGGCACAGGTACTAGACATAGATGTAGGCAGGGTAAAAGGGGTGAAGGAGAGCATTTCTTTAAAAAACGCATGGGAGCTGATGCGTACGGACGGTTTACAGACACTTCCCGTCATCAATGATGCATCAGAGCTTATGGGACTGATTACCATAGAGGACATCGCGAAATCCTATATGGAGGTCTATGACAGCGAGATCATCGCAAAGGCAAAGACACCGTTTGTCAACGTGATCGAAACGCTTTCCGGAGAGATGATCCGGGGAAATGAGGAGGAAAAGGTCACATCCGGAAAATGTCTGATCGCAGCGGCAAATCCGGATTTGATGGAAAGCTATATCGATCCGGGAGATTTAGTGATTTTAGGAAACCGCTATGAGTCCCAGCTTTGTGCGATCGAGATGGATGCGAAATGTATCGTGGTATGCGACGGAGCCAGGGTTTCCTATACGATCAGTAAGCTCGCAGAGGAAAAGGGCTGTTCGATCATTAAAACACCATACGACACCTTCACAGCGTCCCGTCTGATCAATCAGAGCATTCCAATCGGTTATTTTATGAAGCGGGACGGACTCATTACCTTTGGTCTGGGTGAATATCTGGATGACATCAGGAAAATCATGGCAAAAAAGAGATACAGGGATTTTCCTGTGCTCGACTGGAATGGAAAATACTATGGGATGATTTCCAGAAGACGTTTACTCGGAGCCAGAAAAAAGCAGCTCATTTTAGTCGATCATAATGAGACCACGCAGGCTGTGGATGGAATCAAGGAAGCAGAAATCTTAGAAATCATCGATCACCACAGGATCGGAAGCTTGGAAACCCTGCAGCCGGTCTTTTTCAGGAACCAGCCGCTTGGCTGTACGGCGACGATTATTTATCAGATGTATAAAGAGCATCAGATTGAGATTCCGGAAAAGATCGCCGGTCTTTTATGCTCGGCGATTTTATCAGATACCCTGATCTTTCGTTCACCGACCTGTACACAGACAGACAGGGAAGCGGCAGAGGAGCTTGCAAAGATTGCCGGAATTGAGGCAGAGGAGTATGCGAAGGAGATGTTTTCTGCAGGAAGCAATCTGGCGGCAAAGTCCTCCGAGGAGATTTTTTATCAGGATTTTAAAAAGTTTGCAGTAGGGGAAACGACCTTCGGGGTAGGACAGATCAACTCCATGACGGAAAGGGAATTAGAGGCAATCAAGGACAGGCTTTTACCGTATATGAAAAAAGCACTTGTCGATCATGGTGTCGATATGATCTTTTTCATGCTGACGGATATCATGCAGGCAAGCACGGAGCTTTTGTGTGCGGGAAACGGGGCAGTGGATCTGGCAATCAAATCATTTCATCTGGAAAAAGGGACAGAACGTGTGGTCTTAAAGGATGTCGTTTCCAGAAAAAAACAGTTGATTCCTCCAATGATGCAGGCCTTACAGGAAAATTTTTCAAAATAGAAAATACAGATTTGCATAATTTGGAAAAATATGGTAATATTTGTAAGTGGAGAAATAAATAGAACATAGGAGATGAAATCATAGGGGAAAAGACGAGGATTGTCTGAACATTTCGAAGCGTGGTGGAAAATTCCGAAAAAGAGAGGAGCGTTTCGAAGAATGTAGTACGTAACGTACGAACACTCTGGTATTTTTGTTCTAAAATAGTGGTTGTGTTCATAAACTAATTAAAACAGAATACTGGAGGAGTCAGGTGCTTTTAAGTCCTGCTCTTATGAAAAAAGGAGGAGAACAGATGTTAGATAAAGTATTTACAAATAACCAGGTTACCATAGCCGGCGAGGTGGTCAGTGAGTTTACATTCAGCCATGAGGTGTACGGAGAACACTTCTTCGTAGTGAACATAGCGGTATGCAGATTGAGTAATTCCTATGATGTGATTCCGGTGATGGTCTCAGAAAGATTATTGGATGTAAAGGCTGACTACAGAGGATGTATTTTACAGGCTCTGGGACAGTTCCGGTCCTATAATCGTCATGAAGGTACGAAAAACCGCCTGGTACTTTCTGTATTTGCCAGAGAGGTCAGCTTTTTAAATGAGGAGGACACAGAGGAGCATAATCCGAATCATATCTTCCTGGATGGTTATGTGTGCAAGCAGCCGGTCTATAGGAAAACACCATTAGGGAGAGAGATTGCAGATGTGCTTTTAGCTGTGAATCGTCCTTATGGAAAATCAGATTATATTCCATGTATCTGCTGGGGGAGAAATGCCAGATATGCCGATCAGTTTGATGTGGGAACCCATATTCAGATGTGGGGCAGGATCCAGAGCAGGGAATATCAGAAAAAAATTGGCGAGGATGAGTATGAAAAGCGTGTAGCTTATGAGGTTTCCGTCAGCAAAATGGAAGTTCTTCCGGAGGAATCATAAAAAAGCTATGGATTTTTCGCATAATATATGATAGAATGGCTAGAGTTGACAATGCAGAAGAAAGGCTGCATATGATATTCTAGCCATTTTGTTGGTTTAGGCAGGAGGATAGTAAGATGGATCACAGAGTTGTGCAGGTGTTTTATGGTCCCGGAAAGGGAAAGACATCTGCAGCGATAGGACAGGCGATTCGTGCTGCAAGCTTAGGGCAGAGAGTGACGATCATACAGTTTTTGAAGGGGAAGGATGCAGAGGAATTCTGTTATCTGGAAAAATTGGAGCCGGATATCCGGCTGTTCCGGTTTGAAAAATCCGAGGGAACCTATGATAATCTGTTGGAGTCCCAGAAAAAGGAAGAAGTGAAGAATCTGATCAATGCATTTAATTTTGCGAAAAAGGTGATAGATACCGGCGAATGCGATGTACTGATCTTAGACGAGGTGCTGGGTCTCATAGATCTTGATATTCTGTCAGTAGAGGATATTATCAGCCTGATTGAATTAAGAGAGGACTATGAAAGGCTGGTCCTGACCGGGAGAATGCTTCCGGAGAGGATTGCGGAGTATGCAGATGTCATTTCTAAAAGTGATCTGGAAAAAGATCTGTTAGCTTGAGGGAAGGTCATTTGTGATGTCAGTCTACACATTTTTACATTGGCATCATAGAATAATACATAATGAGATTCTTTTTAGAAAATTTAAGCAGGCGCTGGGATTTTCCGGAAAGAAGGTTACGAGGAGGAGATAGAAATGTCTATTTTTACTGGTGCGGGTTTGGCACTTATTACACCAATGCATGAGGATGGTACGATCAATTACGATGAGATGGAAAGGATTGTGAATGACCAGATCGAGGGTGGTACGGATGCGATCATTGTCTGTGGCACGACAGGAGAGTCTTCTACCATGACTCATGAGGAACACATTGAAACGATACGTGCCTGTGTACAAATGGTAAAGAAAAGAATACCGGTCATTGCAGGAAGTGGTTCGAATTGTACGGAAACGGCGGTATATTTATCAAAGGAGGCAGAAAAAGCGGGAGCAGATGGGCTTTTGGTAGTATCTCCTTATTATAATAAAGCGACACAAAACGGTTTGAAAAAACATTTTACGGAGATCGCGGGAAGCGTGGACATTCCATTGCTTTTGTATAATATTCAGGGAAGGACCGGAGTCAATATTGCACCACAGACGATTGCAGATTTGGTAAAAGAGGTAGATAACATCGTCGGTGTCAAGGAGGCTTCCGGAGATCTTTCGCAGGTGGCTTCGATTTTTTCTCTGACACAGGGAGATATTGATGTATATTCCGGGAATGACGACCAGATCATTCCGATTGTAGCATTAGGAGGAAAGGGTGTTATTTCTGTACTTTCCCACGTAGCCCCAAAGGAAACACATGATATGGTGATAAAGCTTTTAGAAGGAGATGTTGAGACAGCGAAGGATCTGCAGATCAAGTATATTCCTTTGGTCCATGCACTTTTTTCAGAAGTGAATCCGATTCCTGTAAAGGCTGCGATGAATATGATGGGATATCAAGCAGGTCCTCTTAGAATGCCTTTAACAGAAATGGAAGAGGAGCATAAAAAGCTGCTCCGGCAGGAAATGATAAAAGTGGGAATAAAGTGCGTAGATTAGTTCGATATTCTGACCGATAGAAATCCCGTGAAAAACTCTATCGGTCATTTTAAAACGCAGGAAAAAATGGGAGGATACGATGACGAAAATTATTTTAATAGGCTGTAACGGACGGATGGGACAAATAATCACAGGGATCGTGGCAGAGGACACAGATGTGGAGATCGTGGCAGGCATTGATCCCTTTGGCGGACAAAAAAACGATTATCCGGTTTATGCAGAGATTTCCGCATGTAAAGAGGAAGCCGATGCCATCATTGATTTTTCTTCTGCAAATGAGATTGAACAGAGGATTGATTATGCCGTGGAAAGGAAGCTTCCTCTCGTGGAGTGCTCTACCGGTCTTTCAGAGGAGCAGACAGGGTATCTGCTTCGTGCGGGAGATCGTGTGGCTGTGCTTCGCTCTGCAAATATGTCTTTGGGGGTGAATCTTTTGCTGCAGTTAGTAAAGGAGGCTGCAAAGAGATTATCCGGAGAGGGTTTTGATATTGAAATCGTGGAAAAGCATCACAATCAGAAACTGGATGCGCCTTCTGGAACGGCGTTGGCATT
>JAFVAA010000098.1 GCA_017476305.1 Lachnospiraceae bacterium | reverse complement strand
TTTCCCATGACCCAACGATTGACATTTGTCAGTTTCCAGACTGGAACAGTTCCAGACTTTGGCTCCACAGCCAGGTAAATTTCCTTTACCGACTGAAGCGCATCTGCATCTGCCACCACGATCTCCCGGTATCCATACGTTTCATTTTTGGCAGAATGAGCCGCCAGGTTTTCTTCTGTAAAGAATCCGGTCGCCTCAAACCTGGATAGATCCTCCTCCCTGACACGTATGACCATCTTATTGTCATTGGATTGGATTGTCGGGGTAAAGACGTATCCATAATCCGTCGTAATGGTCAGCTTCACATCATGATCCACCGGATCGGCATTCATGGTTCCGCTTTCCCCTCTTTTATTGCCTTCACTATAGTAATCCACATCCATTCCTGTGACACGATAGGTCTCATCCGAACACTGGGCCGTAAAGGTAAGCTTGTCACCGATGCCGTAACCCGTCATTTTTTCTCCATATGTTACCTCTTTGCCATTTAAAAATATCTTGACCGGCACAGTCTTCCCACTTGAATCCCTTACTGCTGTATTTTCATTTACCGTGACTCCCTGTGTCATCGTTTTCCCATAGACCGGCTGTATATTAAAATAGCCATATTTTCTATGAATCGTGGAAGGCTGCTTGTCACCCACGCTGCCCTCCATATCGGCAAAGGAGATATAATCCCGGTACTCACGCACAAACGCATTATTAAGCTCTATGATTCCCGTATTCTGATTAATCTGTATGTATTCCGGATTGATCAGCGTGCTTTTTTCAGCAGTACGGTTCTCGCTGTTCGTCTTGACGATTTTCGCGCCGACCATCTTTACCGTCTGTAAATTGACCGGAAGCGAATTTTGAATTACGATCGTATCACCGTCATATTTCATGACTGGATTCCCATCTGAAGAACCTGCCAGTGTGGTGGCTACTGCTTCCTGATTTTTCGACGTTCTGGGCACTCCGTTCGCATCCACCTCACCGGTATATAATTCCACCGGCTCCGGTTCGGTCAGTCTGACCTTAAAAGGTCTTAAAATCGGAGTCACCTTTTTGATCCAGACTTCTTCGGTGTAATCTTCTGTACGGTTTCTAAAGCCCCAGCTAAAGACATCCTCCATCCCAAAGATAAAGTCATCCTCGCGCCAGTCCTCGTCCCATCCCGTTTTCTTACTTTCATAAAGCTGTTTCCCGACATCCGTAGTCCCTGTGGTATCGGATGCATAGACGCTCCATATAATACTCGGGATAATACCACTCCGTTTCACCTTCCAATTAATACGGACACCATCATAGGTCGATACCAGACTGTCCTTCCGGTCACTGTCTTTCATCTGTACATCATCGATCAGTCTGGAGTTCGCCTGTACGACTCCGTTTCCACCGGAACCCGCAGCATTATCATATCCATACAGGTAGATCTGTTTCTCTGATGTCACATCAAAAGAGTGTTTCCCGGAACTTTCACTGTAGCTTTCCCATGTAGCTCCTTTCTGTCCTGTATCGGATAGCACTTTCTCAAATTCCGTAATCGGGTTCCCAAGCCTAACATCACTGATCTTCTTTCCACGGTCGGATGCTTTGACCCGTTTTACTTTCGTCTCCTTTGGAATCACGACTTTCGCTTCTGCCACTTCTCCCGTAACTGCCCCGCTACTCTCTTTAATGGAAAGCGTATAGTCTGCATCCGTTTTTAGCCCGTCGCTTTTCGCGGTAAACGTAAGATTTCTCTCCTTTACACCAAAAGGAAAGACGACCTCGGAATCCACGCCCTCATAGTTCTCTCCTGCCTTTGCCGATCCATCCTTTGATGTCATATGGACAGCCACGGTCTGTGTCAGTGCCCCTTCCCTGATCAGGCGCACCTGTACCTCGCCATTTTCTGCCCGAAAACTTTCCACATCAAAAGAAATGCTCGCTTTTACCTCTGGCTCATCATCCTTTATTGTAAAGATTGATTCGGAAATGCTGCTGTTCTTCATACCCTCGGACGGCTCCGAAAGCACCAGATAGAAGAAACGGTCACCATCGGATTTCCGGTTATCCTTTGGAGTGATGACAATCTCTTTCTCCTTTTCTCCCGGTGAAAAATCCAGTTTCAGTGTCGTTCCCGCCACGGTCTCCGTCAGAAGATTGCTGACCTGCGACATCATTTCGATCATATCGTTTCCACTGCCCGTCATAGCCTCACGGTCAGAAGAAATTCCCGTAAGCTCCTCCTTTGCCTGCTGCAGAGGATTGTCAGAGGTACTCTTTTTCTCCTCCTGAGAAGCTTTGAAAGAACCCGAAGTTTCTTCTACGATCTGATTGACTGCAGTTTTCATGTCTTCCTCGGAGTACGGGATTTCTCCCTCATACTCACCCTGGTCCATGAGTTCGAACAGGTTCACGCTGTCAGGATTTTCCGGAAGTTCTTCCGCATCCTCCATCCGGCGCACCGTATAATCCTCTCCGTACTTTGCAGTCCAATCGGAGAGCTTCACCGTGACATGAGAAGCCTCTTTTGCCTCTCCACCCCTGCCCACGGTAAGGACATAGGACTTTTCACTGCTCTCCATGAATTCTGCAGAAGTCATCGCCACATAGAACACGTCATTCTGCTGAATCTCCTCCGGCATAGTCGCTTTTTCCAGATAAACATATGCCTTTCCCCCGTCTGAAACGGAATCCGGTTTGGCAGCAAAGCTTTCCACTCCGTTTCCTGTCACGGAAAGTGCTGTCACCAGTGTCAGGGCGAGTATCCTTTTCCCCCTGTCTGCAAAGTTTGCAAATTTTTTCTTTCTGAATTTCATCCTTTTCCTCCTTTTTCTATGCACCATTTTTTTTGAAATCCTTCCAATCCTATCCTGCTGTAGCCACTGTAACCAGATTGATTCCTGCAATCAGAACCATAACCCCCAGATTGATACCGATTACCAGTCCCAAAACAAGCGGATTGCAGATACTGAATATCCCGCAGATCACCAATGTAATCCCCATGACCAGTGCAATCCACCACTTGTTCGCAAGCTCCTCTACAGGTGCTTTTTTTAACTGAAATGCTTTCACGATGCGTATGATTCCTAACAGCAAAATCCAAACTGCAACGAAAAAAATCACGAACTCTGCTGCTAACAATCTTGCTGCAAAGCTGATAAATAATGCGATTCCGCAGAGCAGGGAGAGTATCGCTCCTGCCAGAGCCAAACCGCCGGCTCCCCCTCTCGCTTTCCGGTCCGACCAGGTGCACAGTTCTCCGACACCATCAAACACCATATCCAGGCCGATCAGCCAGGGAATCGTCCCAAGTGTCATCGCAGGATGAAAAATACATAGAAACCCTGAAATGATTAACAGCACGCCCATAATAACCGCTACTATACTTCTCGTTCTCATCTTTACCTCCTTATCGCAAGCTTCTGCTGCTTTCGTATTTAAAAGCATCGTATCACATTCTCCCACATTCGTCTTAATTTCTGTAAAATCGGTCGATTTTTTGCAAAATTTGTCAAAATCCGATCCACTTTTCCCGGACGATATAATTTACTATCAATCGAAAACCTTGGATTTTATCGTTTAAAGTAAATTTAAAACCCATGATTTTATTCATTTCACCCAATTTAAAACCCTTGATTTTATTTGTTTGTTATCTTATAATGATGAAAAATGAAGGGATGGGGGATGCTGTTATGTGGTATTTTAGTATGAAATATTAATAAAGATTTAATCGAACGGAAATTAAACAATACTGCAGAGGCTGGCTACATCATTGTTAAGGATGGTATCATAACACCGTTTGAAGTAAAAACAGAAACAAGAGTTTCGCAAGCGAAACTCTTGTGTTTTCTTATGCCGAAGCTTTCGCCTGCTTCTTTATCAAAAGAAGCAGAGCATACAGGGCAGCCAGAACCCCCGCAAGGATATAGCTTATCGTCCACGGAATGTTAAAACCGATCTGTGCATTCAGGATATAGCAGGATATGATATACATATAAAAGGTGCCCGGGACAACTGCCATCAAGTACGGCATCTGATTTTTCTTCATATAGACTGCAATCATCGCAAAGGCAAAAACCGCTGTCGTTTCATTTGCCCAGGAAAAGTACCGCCAGATAATGTTAAAGCCTGCCGGATTTCCCTTTGCCCAGATAAGGAGCACGCCCACGATAGCAAAAATACAGAGAGCCAAAAGCAGCGCATTTTTCTTCTTTCTCTGGTCAATGCGAAGTGCATCCCCCACCATCAGCCTGAGGGAACGGAGTGCCGTATCCCCTGATGTGATAGGAAGCACGATGACACCTATAACAGCAATAATTCCTCCGACTGTCCCGAGCATATCCTTCGCCACCGTACCAACCACCAGAGTTGCCGAGCCCCAGAGTGTATCCCGATCCGCAAGCCCCATCTGTAGTGCGCCCATGCCTGCAGCCGCCCAGATCATCGCAATGAATCCCTCTGCAATCATCATATTGTAAAAGGTCGTCCTTCCCTCATGCTCATTGGAAACCGTTCTCGAAACGAGTGTTGCCTGTGTCGAATGGAAGCCGGAGCAGATACCGCAGGTCACGGTCACAAAAAAGATGGGGATAAATCTGCTCTGAAGCGGAAACCCTGCCGCAGAAGCATCCCACAGCTCCACAAGGGGATATCCTTTCGTAAAAAGCCCGATAAACACGCCCACTGCAGAGAGAAGAAGAATCGCTCCAAAAACCGGGTACACCTTTCCGATAATCTTATCAATCGGAAACAGCGTAGCAATCACATAGTAAGCAAAAATCACACCATAGACCACCCAGAGAGCAGGATTTGAGACCACGCTTTTCCCTCCGAGAATCTGTGTCACAAACAGATCGCCCGGCGTATAGATAAAAACGACACCCACTAAGAGCATCAAAAGACAAACGAAAATATTATAGACCACATACAAATGCTTTCCAAGGAAACGACGGATCAGATCCGGCATCTGCTCTCCCTTGTTCCGCACCGAAATCATTCCCGTCATATAATCATGGACAGCACCACCAATCACACATCCGATAGGAATCGTAATAAAAGCGACTGGTCCGAAAAGAATCCCCTGAATCGGTCCTAAAATCGGTCCGGTTCCTGCAATATTTAAAAGCTCGATCAGACTGTTCTTCCACTTTGACATCGGTACAAAATCCACATCATCCCGCATGGCAACTGCCGGTGTCTCACGCTCCGTAGGCTTCATCACCCTCTCGCAGAGCTTCCCGTACAAAGCACCGCCAAGTATCAAAATAACCAGTCCTATAAAAAAAGTAATCATCCTGTGTTTCCTCACCTTTCTTCTGTTTTGATAAATATGCTTATATTTTACCATAAAAATGTCCACGCTTCTTACAAACCGAAGGTTTGTTGGACATAACCAAATTGCGGAGCAATTTGCATGATAAACGCTTCAGCGTTTATTTTACCCTATTTATTGCCATGCTTTCTGGCATAATGAAGTTACGGAGTAACTTCCATGATGAACGCTTTAGCGTTCATTTTATCCGAAAAATTTATCCGAAAAATGTTCATGCCTTTTTGCATAACCAAGCTGCTGAATAAAACCGCTTTCGGCTTTATTTTACATATTGATTTTTTACAGGAACAATATCCTCTGCCCTGTCATCCCCGACACATTTTAAAAGCGAAACCCTTGTCTCTCTTTCATCGGAAACAATCTCAGCAAAGACCGCTGTATTCTCCGGATCATCTGAATTATGATCCACCCATGTCCCCTCGTTTACATAGATTTTTTTCCGGTCAAAACCGTCAAACTCCTGGTAAAACGGCACATGGGTGTGCCCGAATACCACGACATCCACGGTCGGATCGAGATCAAAATACTGTTTTTTCGCATACTCTGCGCGAAGCGTCTGATCTGTCATCCTGGAGAGCTGCTCCGGGAGACTTACCGGATGCGGCACCAGATTCCGCCTCTGCACTTCCTCCCAGTGCTTTCCGAAATCCGAATAGAGCTCCTGGGAAATTCCGTCCGATCCCGCCCCCGGAACGATGTCCTTCATGGAAAACTGTCCTTGAAAGCCATCGATTCCCACCCGGATAAATTTGTCCCCTATGTCCTCCTTCACCGGAAAGATTTTTTCGACCACATCCTTCCAGACCTTATAATACGCATACCGGATCACCTGGTACGCATCCTCTCTGTCCGGCAGCGGAAGCTCCGCTATTTGCTTATGTACCTCGGGATGCCCTTCTACAATGCTCTGCACACCGATTCTGGCAAAGAAATATCCCGGTGGCAGAATCGGTTCCCCGTATTCCATAAACGCTTTATTGGAGAACATGTCCGGCGCACAGAACGACTCATAGCGGTGTCCGTGCTCTATAACAATCTCTCCCCTCGCTCCGGTCCGGTACCGTCCCAGTCCGCGCACATCCCGCGCCTGCGTAATCCCCGGAAGGATGGAGACTAACGTTTGATGGGAAAGTGTCATATCATGGTTTCCCGGTACATACACCAGACGGATCCCGTCCCGGATCACAGCCTGAAAAGCCTCCATAACATCCTGATTGTTCTTTGCAATCTGCCGGTAAAAGATATCGGAATCCGGTTCATGCTCATATGTCCCCGGTAAAAACCACTGATCTAAAAAATCCCCATTGATTACGATTTCATCCGTCTTTTTTTCCTTTCGGAGCCTCTCGATAAAATCCATAAGAAGCGGACGATTCTTCACATTTTCCGCGATCTTATCATCTATACCCAAATGAATGTCACTAATCACTACTGCTTTCATCAAATCTCCTCCTTGTCCTAAATCCAACTTCTTCACGGATTCCTTATTTCGACACATCATTCTTAATATATCATTTTTCCTCTGTGATATGGGAAAAAATGTGAAATTTGTCCTTTTTCTGCGAAATTTGTCTTTCAAAATGGAAAAAGCATGATATAATAGTCGCAAAGGCAAAAGCAGGTGTTAGGATAGATGCGCACGCGCACGAGGAAAACCGAAGGTTTTTCGAGTGTTTGCCTTCGGTAAGAGGATTTTGCAAGCGTCATAAGAACACAGAGAAAAGGAAGGCAAAAGTCATGATAAAAATTGCTATATGTGACGACGATACAGAAGAACTTAAGCACATCCAGGATATGATAGATATGTGGACCTCTTCTCATGGCTGTACCATACATGCATATCCGTTCGAAAAGGCAGAAGCATTGATAAATCAGGTCATCATCGACAATCGCTATGATCTGTATATTTTAGATATTCTCATGCCGGAAATGAACGGGATCGAACTCGGCTCTAAGCTTCGCACAGTAGAAACAGCCGGTCATGATACCCCCATCATCTACCTTACCTCCTCTCCTGAGTTCGCTGTGGAAAGCTACGAGGTCCGGGCTTTTTTCTATCTCCTGAAGCCCGTAGCATATGATAAATTTGATAAAATCCTGACAAATGCCGTCAGACAGGTAGAAAAAAACAAGGTACGCACCCTTCCCGTCCGCACGAAGTCCGGAACCTATCCGGTTACCTATGACGAAATCTATTACATCATGCTGGAAGCCCGTGCCCTCTCCTATGTGTGCTTCGACAGAAAGATTAAAAGTATAACGATACCGGGATCTTTTAAATCTGCTACTGCACAGCTTGCTATGGAGCCGCAGTTTTTTCCGTGCGGAACCAGCATCCTCGTCAATCTCGGACAGATAAAGGTCATTGATAAGAATGAACTTACCTTTTCAAACGATGTCAGACTGACGATTCCCAGGAGCTCGACAAAGTCACTATATAAAGCCTGGCTCGATTTTTGGCTGGAATAGGAGGGATTACATTGGAATCTGTTACCATATTTAAAGCATTAACTGCACCTTATGCCATTATTTTCCATATCGCTATATTTTTCGCTCTGAACGAATTTCGCTATTCCAGAAAAAGGGCTGCTTTTTTAACGATACTTTTAAATATTCCAATCCTCCTCGTAACGGTCTCCATTTACATTTTACTTGGTTCCGAAAGCGGAGGACAGTTCGCACTGCTTTTTTATATTATTCCACAAACAGTCGTTTATCTCGTGATTTCACGCTACCGGGACGGAAGATTTTTTTCCACCTATTTTTTCACCTCCGGTATCAATATTTTTATCATTCAGATATCAAACCTGATCGACTACTATTCCCCCTGTGATAATAATATCGTAATGTTTCTCATCCGGGTGGTTCTATACCCGGTCGCTCTCTTTTTCATTGTCAAAGCCATGCAGAAGCCGCACAGACGTGCGATGAACTCCATCCACACAGGCTGGAATTTCTTTGCATATCTATCCGTACTATACACACTGCTCTTACTACTGGTTTTTAATTTTCCGGACACGCTCCACAAACGTCCCTATGATATCCCTGCACTTATTTTAATCTTTATTCTAATGCTTTTAACGAATTTTTATTATATACAGACTCTGCTCCGTCAGCAGGATTACTACCATGAGAAGGAAATCAACCAGTTCTTGGAGCTGCAGATGAAAATGATGCAGCAAAAGATAGACCAGACCGCTCAGACGGAAAAAAGCATTTCCATCTACCGCCACGACCTTAGACACATGTTAAATACCCTGGCAGGTATGCTCGCTGACCATCAAAATGATGCAGCTCTTGTCTACATCGAGAATAATATCGGTACCATAGATTCTGTGAAAAACCAGAAATGGTGTAAAAATCCAGTGCTCAATGCCATGTTCTCTGCATACTTCGGCAGTGCCGGAAGTCATGAAATACAGATTGAAGCCAAGCTCGATCTACCGGAGCTCACGGATGAAGATGCCATGGGGCTGTCTTTTGTTTTTGCCAATGCCATCGAAAATGCGATACAGGCTGTGATAAAGCTGCCACCGGAGAAACGTATCATCCGTACACGGGCTCTCAAATTTCCAAAGCTCATGTTCTCCGTCAGCAATCCCTATACAGGTTCTATCCTCTTTGATGAAGCCGGTATTCCGACATCCAAAAAGAGCGGACACGGTATCGGTATCCGCTCCATCCTCGCTTACTGCGAGAAAAACAATGCCGTCTGCGACTTCAAAACAAAAGACGGGTGGTTTACGATAAGAGTTGTGAAAAACTAGTACAGCCTACTTCTCCATCCCTTCTTTGAACCTTCTCATCATCTCATTCGTCAGACTGTAATCCGAAGGCTGCAGTTCAATCTTCTCCCGCTCCACCCATTCTGCATACTTTAGTTCTCCCTCATCCATATGAATCACCGTATCTCCATCCACCTCACAGAAAAATCCTGCAAGCATGTCTCCCGCCAAGCCCCACGGCTGTGATTTGTAGTAGGTGATGTTTTTCACCAAAAGACCGGTTTCCTCATAAACCTCTCTTTCTACTGTTTCCTCTAAGGTCTCCCCGATCTCACAAAAGCCTGCAATCAATGCATTATGCCTGTAGCCCTCCCGGTATCTGGTCAGTAAAAGCTTTTCCCCGTTTTTCACGCCGACGATAACCGCCGGATTGATTCTGGGATAATATTTTTTTCCACAGGAATCACACACCATCGCACGCTCCACAGTGTCATGATGCAGTCTTTTCCCACAAGCTCCGCAAAAACGTTTTTCCAGATACCACTCTGCCAGATGCATAGCGGTATAGGCAGCAAAAACATATTTCTTTGGCTCCGGAATCAGGGAACCGATCTTTCTCGCAGTCAAAAAAGAATACCCCTTCTTAAAAAAAGCATCAAATATTTTTTCTTTCTCTGCTGATTCATTTTCTGATATTTTTTCTTCATCATCCTTACGATGAAGAAAAGAAAAATCCAGAAAAAAACGTTCCACTTTTTCTTTTTTTATCTGAAAAAGATAGATAAATTTTTCTTTTTCCACTTTTCCCA
Organism: Lachnospiraceae bacterium; assembly: GCA_017476305.1. Classification (GTDB taxonomy): domain Bacteria; phylum Bacillota; class Clostridia; order Lachnospirales; family Lachnospiraceae; genus Butyribacter. The sequence goes on along the minus strand of JAFVAA010000098.1, from coordinate 221 downwards.
CAGGCTCTGTCCATTCTGAAATCCTGGGAAAAGAAAGTCTCCCATCATCCCTAAGCTTCACAAACAGCTGATGCTCTTTATATATAACCACGAAATCCTCGGCCCCCGGTACTTTTTCGCCATCATAATGATTCTCCAAAATATACGTTTCAATCTCCTGCAACATTTATCTTCCTCCAGTTCTTTTTTCAGTGAATCAAAAGTATATTTCCTCTGAGCAC
>JAFVAA010000097.1 GCA_017476305.1 Lachnospiraceae bacterium | reverse complement strand
GGGGTGTCTTATGAAACGCACTATAATTCCATCCTCTACGCACCGGATGTGGTCAAAAAAGGCGATACGTACTATCTGTATGCGGCAGAAAAGTGTGGCGGGCTGATTGTGGTGGCTTCGGCAAAGACACCATGGGGACCGTTTGAAAACCCGGTGGAGACGAAGCTTGGCTTTGATCCGGGCATATTGGTGGATGATGACGGCAGGGTGTATGCCTATTGGGGCGGCTGTGCCAGCCCATGCTACATTGCGGAGCTTGCAGCGGATATGGCAACGATCCTGGAGAATACTCTGGTGGAAAATCCACTGGGGCATTCGAATTGTCCATGGGATCCAACGGATGACGGGCATATTTCCCTGATTGATGGTTTTTTTGAGGCATCTAGTCCGCGGAAGGTTCTGGGAAAATATGTGTATATCTATTCCAAACGATATGAAAAGCCGGTGCCTGAACTTGGTGTTTTTTCACCTTGTAATGGTTTTCTGTCCTATCGGTTCAGTGACTCGCCCTTTGGACCGTTTCATGATGGTGGTGACATCAGTTTTAATGGCGGTGAGATTCTTAGGGATGAGGAAGGACTCGGGCTCATGACTTATCCATGGGGCAATAACCATGGTTCTATTGTGGAAGTAAATGGTAAGTGGTATATTTTTTATCACAGGAGAACCGGTACGAATGAATTTTCCCGTCAGGCTATGTTAGAGCCGGTGGATATCGCTATGGGGAAGGACGGGCTTTTGTATATCGGAGATATCAAATATTTAGACGGGGAGCCGGTCTCCTCACATCCTGTGGAAATGACTTCGCAGGGGGCGCATATAAACGGCATAGATGCGTTTCTGTGGATTTCTGCGGGCTATGCATGCCATATTCATGGTGGCAGGGAGACAGCCTATATCGAGCCACGATATGAAAAAAGCGAGGAAATCTCGACTCCGGTGGTGGGAATCACATCGGGTACGACGGTTGGTTTCCGGTATCTGCAGTTTGGAAGCAATCCGCCAAAACAGGTGGATATGGTGCTGAAAAGAAGGAAGTCCCTAAAGGTAAATGTACGTATCGACTCCTACAAGGGGCGGATTGTATCGACTTTGGATTTTTCGGATGGACAGGAGGAAAAATCAGCGGAATTAGATACCGGCATCATCGGAAAGCATGCAGTGTATTTTGAGTTCCTGTCAGATGAGGAAGGAGAACTTGCGGCATTTGACCGGTTTACGTTTTCTTAGGAACTGTAAACAAATAAATCATGTAATACAAGATGGCAGACCGGCTGAACACCGTCTGCCATTTTGCAGATACCATAAATAATACATGTATACAAAAAAAATCGTATCTGATATACTTATACTTGCTGACGGGATTTATCCCGCCGGCAAGTATAAAATTGTCTTTAGGAGGAGTTATGCAGATACGGGATGTTGGTTTTAATGGTGTTCATGGAAAGAATTTTGTGTTTCGGTCAGAGTCGATAAAAAGGGAGGGATTTGATGAGCATCTGCTTCTTTTTCTTCGTACAAATGCAGTCTGTTT
>JAFVAA010000957.1 GCA_017476305.1 Lachnospiraceae bacterium | reverse complement strand
TACGAACCAGCAGGAAGCGGCAGAGCGAAGAAAAAAATTACTTACGGAAATTAATACGTTACGTACAAAGAAGACTGCCACAGAGCAAAATGTACTTTCACAGAAAAATATTGTTGCAAGTGCCGATTTGGTTCTTAATGACCGGCAGGAGATTGAGACAAAAGTAGCCGAGTACAATGTACAAATTGAAAAAGAAAAAGAACTTGCTACGGAAGCGGCGTTATATTCTTCAAAACAGGCAGAAGCATATGAAGTTACAAAACAGTTGGCAGAAGAAGAACTGAAACTGGATGAACTAAATAAGCAGCTGGCTTCAGAAGAACAGAAAAAAACTGCATTGGAAAGTCCGGTAAATGAGGATGTGATTCGACAGCGGTGTGCGGAATATGAAAAATATTCCGGATTGGAAAAAGAAATGAAAGACCTGCAGACAAAATATATGGCTGCAAAAACTGATAGGGACCATAAAGCATATGCAGTAGACAGTAAAAAATCATACATCAATCAGGAAGTGCAGAAATTGGAATCTAAAAAGGCAGATTTAATAAGACGGACAGAGTTGTTACAGAACTCTGGTTGTCCGGACATTGGAAATGCGAAATGCAGATTTCTGTCAGATGCGTTAGAGGCAAAGGAACAGTTACCGGCAATAGATGAAGAAATCAGTGCTTTTAAATCAGCGCAGGAAATTCTTTTGGAGAAACTGATTGCAGTTTTGAAAAAAGCGGATGAAGCAGTAGATAAAGTCGGATTTGATGAAGAACTGTTACATGAGTACTCATTGAGGGTAATGGAACTTTCCGATGCACCGGAGCAATTACGAAAAATGACGGAAAGAGAACATCAGATTTCCCTGATTTCAGCATCTATCGAACATATTCAGTCAAACATATCAGAATGTGAAAAAACAGTTTCTACGGTCAAATTAAAGGTTGCTGATGTAGAGAGGGAACGTGACAAATACGAGAAATCCTTTGCGGAGCATAACAGTGTTAAGGAATCAATAATTGGTCTGAAGCCATGGCTCGAAAAGGAAAAACAGCTTCCGGTTGCTGAAGAACGGAAAAATACGGCAACACAGAGAATAACAGAACTTTCCGCAGAAATTGAGACCCTTGATAAGGATATTGCAACAAAAACAATGGATGCGGAGGCAGAGAAACTTGCAATCAATGGAATTGCGGATTTAGAAGTAACCGTTGCGGGTTTGGATATGGATATAAATGCTCTTAATGAGCGTATTCGAGAGTATCAAATGCTTATAGGGGCGTATTCACAGAGAGCAGAACAGATTTCCAAATTGAAACAGGAAATTGCAGCGCTGCAAAAACAGCAGGTTGAATACGCAAAGGAAACATCAGACTATGATGCGTTGAAGTTAGCATTCAGTCAGAGCGGTGTTCCACACCAGATAATTCGATCAATCATTCCGCAATTAACGGCTACGGCAAATTCCATTTTAGGACAAATGACCGGCGGAAAAATGGGAGTGGAATTTAAACTTGAAAGAGTGCAGAAAAATGGCAAGGAAAAAGTTTCTCTGGATATCTTTATCGAAGAATATGGAAAAGCAGTTCTCCCGTATTTGTCAAAATCCGGAGGAGAAAAAGTTAAGTCGTCACTTTCAGTAATTCTTGCATTGGCTGAAATCAAATCGTCTTCGGCAGGAATACAGTTAGGAATGCTTTTTATTGATGAGCCACCGTTTTTGGATGGTGATGGAATACAGGCTTATTGTGATGCACTCGAAACTATTCAGAGCCGATACCAGAACATTAAAATCATGGCTATTACACATGATCCTACCATGAAAGCCAGATTTCCACAGAACCTGGATGTTGTGAAAACAGAAAATGGTAGCAAAGTAATTTATCAATAAGACCATCGGGAGTTTGCTAAATAAAGAATGTCAGTAGTAAGCAGCTTTAAAAGAGGGCGAAGAGTGACCTTGCGGCAGTGTGACTTCCTCCCACAGCCAAAACCCAACGGTATAATGCCAAGTACGCTCATAAGCCCGAACCCGAGAAAAGAAAGAGGTGAGACAAATAGCGGACAATAAGAAATATTACTATCTCAAACTGAAAGAAGGGTTCTTTGATTCTGATGATATGAAACTGTTGCAGGCCATGAAAGATGGTTATGTGTATAGCGATATTCTCTTGAAATTATATCTACAAAGCCTTCGACAGGAAGGACGTTTGATGTACAGGGGAATCGTTCCATATACACCGGATATGATTGCTACTATCACCAACCATCAGGTTGGAACGGTAGAACGGGCAATGAAGATTTTTGAGCAGATGGGCTTCATAGAAATTTTGGATAACGGAGCAATTTATATGCTCGACATTCAAAATTTTATAGGTCAGAGCTCTAGTGAAGCAGACCGAAAACGGAGTTATCGAAAATCCATAGAAGCCGAGAAACAAAGGCTTTCCGTAAATGATGATGGGACAAATGTCCCGACAAATGACCGGACAAATGTCGGACAAATATCCGACAAAAATCCACCAGAGTATAGAGATAAGAGTATAGAGATTAGAGATAAGAGTATAGAGAATATAAATACTCTTGCTCGGAGCTCTGGTAAACAGACCTCCGAACCGGAGGCAGATGTAGAGGCAATTATCCTCAATGACGGAACGGAATGGAGACCAACGGAAGCATTATTCGCAGAATACGTAAGACTTTACCCAAATGTGGATGTAAAGCAACAGTTCAACGTGATGCGGGCGTGGTGTATTTCAAATCCCAAAAAGAGGAAAACCAGACGGGGAATTACAAAATTTGTCAATTCATGGCTTGCAAGGGAGCAGGATAAAGGATATCGGAAAATGCCTGATAATGGTCCGTATCAGCAGAGGCAACCAGAGAGCGGGTACAGTCCGGATGTCCTAAACCGTCTTTTGCATGAAAACAGGGGTGATTTGAATGGATAAACTGAATGAATTAACGAAAAGGATTATGAGGAATCGTTCAGCCAATAAATCCCCCGACAATCAGTATGATTGCCCTAGGTGCAAAGATACAGGGTGGCTGTATCGGCAGGATAAAAACGGTTACGAATATGCGTATCGGTGTGATTGCTTTGCCATTCGACAAGCGAAGGAACTAATAAGGAACAGTGGAATATCTGCAGAGTTCCAGTCAAAAACGTTTGACAATTTTTCAACCGGGAACAATGCACAGCTTTCCAACGCCAAAGACAGGGCAATGCAGTTTGTGACAAATTTCGAACAGACGGAGCATCACAGGCATAATTCCATTATGTTTTGCGGACAGGTCGGAGCAGGAAAGACGCATCTTGGGACTGCGATATGTGGCGAACTAATGAACAGAGGAATCGCAGTCAATTATATGCCATATCGAAATGCGCTAACTAAACTAAAGCAGAATATCATTGACGAAAACGGTTATAACAGGGAACTGACGAAATACACAGCGGCAAGGGTTCTGTATATCGACGATTTGCTAAAAGGCAGGCTGACGGAATCAGATGTCAACATCATGTACGAGATTGTGAATTACCGTTATATGAACAATATGCCAATTATCATCAGCACAGAAAAAGAACCAAATGACCTTTTGGTATTTGATGAGGCTATAGGTAGCAGAATCATAGAAATGTGCAGAGGAAACATAATCCAATTCCGAGGAAAAGAATTGAATTATCGGTTGAATTTTTAGGAGGTGCAGCATGAAAAAATCAGAAATAGTACAAGGTACCGAAAAGGAATTTATGGAAGTATTCAAACAACTTTGCGTATCCAGAAGTTCGTGGCAGGTGTGGGCAGATTTAATGAGCGCTATGGCATGCTCACTTAGTAATGTTATGGACCGGACACCGGAACATTATGAAGCAAGGGAAAAGGAATACGAAGAGTGCATCAGGAGGCTTGGTTCTGTTGAAGTTCCTGCAAAAATAGCGGGAATTATAGTCATGGCATTGGAAAACAATCCGGATCAGGATTTTCTTGGAGAGATGTTTATGAAATTAAATCTTGGAAATCACTGGAAAGGACAGTTTTTTACCCCATACTCTGTTTGCGAAGCAATGGCAAAAATAAGTTGTGGTGATTTGGAGAATCAAATACGGGAAAAAGGGTATATCAGTATATGCGACCCGGCATGCGGAGCAGGAGCAACTCTGATAGCAGCTGCAAACAATATGAAAAGCACACAGTACAATTTCCAAAACCATGCTGTATTCGTGGGGCAGGATATTGACAGAGTGGCTGGGATGATGTGTTACATACAATTGTCGCTTATCGGGTGTCCCGGATATGTCTGCATAGGTAATACGCTGACCAATCCTTTGACAGGGCACGTTTTGTTTCCACAGGAAAAAGAGGGACAGGAATTATGGTACACACCAATGTTTCAGAGTGAGATTTGGGAATACAGGAAAATTTTTGAAAGAATGAAACTTATGTGTGGAACTGCAACCACCAAAAAAACAGTGGAAAAAGAGCGCTTTTATATGTTTTTCGATTTTGAAAAGAAGGAGGTAACCTATGGAAGAAAAGAAATTGGAACAGGGATTTAATCACAGTCCACTAGAAATATCAGAAAAAAGCAAAGAGGCTTTGCATTCAGAAACATGGAATGAAGTAAGGCAGGGGATGAAAAAGAATATCCCACATTTTACTTACTCACCGGAAATTCAGCATTTTGCAGTAGAAAGCGTAAGAGAAAATGATAATGCTTATGGAATCGGAAAAGGAAATCTGATTCGTGAATATTTGCAGACTGCATATTCCAGCGAGGATGCAGAGGCAGAGGTTGTTTCGGACGGCGTTACATACAAGGTTTTGAAACGTGAAGAAGTAACGGTTTTCTATGATGTGGATGGTAACACGCTCTTTGATGTAGAAAACAAACGGCTTGAAAAAGACTATGAATATGTGATGGACGAATTGAAGAAATCGAGTGACGAGCCTGTTAAGGAAGATAGTGTAACGAAAAAAGAAACGAAGCCGGCAAGTCCGGAAGAAATAAAAAAGCAGGCAAAAAAGAAGCTCGAAAGTGAACTGAAAAAGGCTGCGGATAAGTCATTTGCAGAGCCAATCATTGAATATCTTCTGAAACGCTGTGAAGAGGACTTGGGATTGGCAGAGGATGTGGTGCAGGATCATAAAACATATAAAAAATGTTTTGATTACATTTATGCACAGGCAAGGGCAAATTCCAAGGGCACCAGTGCATATATTCGGGACGAAGTAGTCTATGAATGGGCAGAGGATTATTACCACAAAGACGATAAGGCAGAAGAAGAAAAGAAAGCCAAAGAAGCTGAAGAACGAAAGAAAAAGGCAGAGGAGCGACGGAAAAAAGCGGCTGAGAAGAAACAGCAGGAACCGAAAAAGAAAGAGCAGAAGGAAAAGAAAAAAGATGAGCCAAAGAAAACTGAAGCACCAAAGCCAAAGAAAAACTCCAAGGAAATAGATGGACAGATGGATTTCTTTTCCATGATGGGAATGTAGGGAGGCGGTTTACGTGGATAAAAGAGCATTATCGGCTATACCAAGACCGGTACTCACGGATAAGAACAGGGAAATGCTGTTGCTGGTACCTCACATGTGTTACCTTGCGACAGCGAGCAGACAGGACGTAAATGGCATTGACACATTGATTATAAACTTTTTTCACGCAGAGAAAAAAGAATTGAAACCTGCATTCCGGACGTTCTGTCAGTCGGAAGACTATATAACACAGGATTTGACAACAAATAAGACAAAATGGAAGACAGGAGCAATCAATTATCTCACAGGGTATCTGTACTGGTACAGAAATGGTGGAAATATTGTCGTTGCATCTGTGGAAGAAAGGAAAATAATTCTCGATTTTCTGTATGAGTTTAAGAAAAAGCATAACTTAAAAGATTATAAGCGATACATGACACAAGGACGGTCAGTAGCAGATACGGAAATCGAGGATAGAATAGACGAATATCAGGACAAAATCAAGGAGTGGAAATTACAGAAAAAGCACAGAAAAGAAAAGGAACTGATAGATTTGCAAATGGAAAAAT